>DASTHP010000030.1:0-17229 GCA_035718125.1 Burkholderiales bacterium
GGGCGTCACCGACCGTCCGTTCCGCATCCTCGCCCGGCGCTTCGGCGCCGGCCTCGCCGTATCCGAGATGGTGTCCTCGCGCCCGGAGCTGCGCGGCTCGCGCAAGTCGCTGCTGCGCCTGACCCATGCCGGCGAACCCGGTCCGGTGTCGGTGCAGATCGCCGGCGCCGATCCGGCGGCCATGGCTGCGGCCGCGCGAGACAACGTCGAGCGCGGCGCGCAGATCATCGACATCAACATGGGCTGCCCCGCGAAGAAGGTGTGCAACGTCTATGCGGGCTCCGCGCTGCTCGCGGACGAGCCGCTGGTGGCGCGCATCCTCGCGGCGGTGGTCGCTGCCGTGGACGTGCCCGTCACGCTCAAGATCCGCACCGGCCCGAGCCCCGCGCAGCGCAACGCGGTGCGCATCGCGCGCATCGCCGAGGACAGCGGCGTGCGCCTGCTTGCCATCCACGGCCGCACCCGCGCCTGCGGTTTCTCGGGGCACGCCGAGTACGACACCATCGCCGAGGTGAAGTCGCGGCTGCGGATCCCCGTGATCGCCAACGGCGACGTCGAAACACCGGCCGAGGCGCGCGCGGTGCTCGAGCGCACCGGCGCCGACGGCCTGATGATCGGCCGCGCCGCGTTCGGGCGGCCCTGGATCTTCCGCGAGATCGCGCACTTCCTCGCCACGGGCGAAACCCTCGCGCCGCCCTCGATGGCGGAGGTCGAGGCGGTGGTGCGCGAGCACCTCGAGGGCCTGTATGCCCTCTACGGCGAGGCGCAGGGCCTGCGCGTCGCGCGCAAGCACCTGGGCTGGTACGCGCGCGCCCTGCCGGGCGGCGAGGCGTTCCGCCAGGGCGTGGTGCGGCTGGATTGCGCGGCGCGCCAGCGCGCCGCCGTAAACGACTATTTCGAGAGACTCGCCGCATGAGCCGCACCAACGAGCTGTCCGAGGCCGTCAAGCGGTCCCTGGAGCGCTACTTCAAGGACATGGAGGGGGAGCGGCCGACAGCCATCTACGACATGGTGCTGAAGAACGTCGAGCGGCCGATGATCGAAGTGGTGCTCGGCCGCGCGGAGGGCAACCTCACGCACGCTGCCACCATGCTCGGCATCGACCGCAACACCCTGCGCAAGAAGATGCAGCAGTTGCGGATCAAAGGGTGAGCAAGCTCAAGCGGGCGCTCATCAGCGTCTCGGACAAGTCGGGCATCGCCGAATTCGCCCGCGCCCTCGCGACGCTGGGCGTGCAGATCCTGTCCACCGGCGGCACGGCCAAGCTGCTGGAGAAGGAAGGCGTGCCCGTCACCGAGGTGTCGGCGCACACCGGCTTTCCCGAGATGCTCGATGGCCGCGTCAAGACGCTGCACCCGAAGATCCACGGCGGCATCCTCGCGCGGCGGGAGGTGCCCGAGCACATGGCGGCGATCGCGCAGGCCGGCATCGAGCCGATCGACCTGATCGTCGTCAACCTCTACCCGTTCCAGGCCACCGTCGCCGACCCGGACTGCCGGCTGGAGGATGCCGTCGAGAACATCGACATCGGTGGGCCGGCGATGCTCCGCTCGGCGGCGAAGAACCATGCCGGCGTCGCCGTGGTGGTCGATCCCGCCGACTACGCGCGCGTGCTCGCGGAACTGCGCGCCGCGGGCGCCGTCTCGGCCGCGACGCGCTTCGACCTCGCCAAGAAGGTGTTCGCGCACACCGCCGCCTACGACGGCGCCATCGCGAGCTACCTCTCGTCGCTCGACGCGGACGGCAGGCGTAACGAGTACCCCGGCGTGCTCAACCTGCAGTTCGCCAAGCTGCAGGACCTGCGCTATGGGGAGAACCCGCACCAGAGCGCGGCGCTCTACCGCGACGCGCTGCCCGTGGCGGGCGGGCTGGCCGGCTACCGGCAGGTCCAGGGCAAGGAGCTGTCCTACAACAACATCGCCGATGCCGACGCCGCCTGGGAGTGCGTCAAGAGCTTCGCCGAGCCGGCCTGCGTCATCGTCAAGCACGCCAACCCCTGCGGCGTGGCGCTGGGGCCCGCGCCGCTCGCGGCCTACCGCAAAGCCTTTGCCACTGACCCGGTGTCGGCGTTCGGCGGCATCATCGCCTTCAACCGCGCGCTCGACCTGGCGGCCGCGCAGGCCGTGGGCGAGCAGTTCGCCGAGGTGGTGATCGCGCCGCGCATCGAGCCGGAAGCGCGCGCGGCCTTCGCCAAGAAGGCGAACCTGCGCATCCTCGAGGTCCCGCTGTCGCACGACGCCAATACCCACGACTACAAGCGCATCGGCGGCGGGCTGCTGGTGCAAAGCGCCGACGCGCGCATGGTGCAGCGCGCCGACCTGAAGGTGGTGACGCGGATCAAGCCCACCGAGGCGCAGTTCGCGGACCTGCTGTTCGCCTGGCGCGTGGCAAAGTTCGTGAAGTCCAACGCCATCGTCTTCGCACGCGACGGCATGACCCTCGGCGTAGGCGCCGGACAGATGAGCCGGGTGGACAGCGCGCGCATCGCCTCGATCAAGGCGCAGAACGCGAAGCTCGCGCTGGCCGGCTCCGTGGTGGCCTCCGACGCCTTCTTTCCCTTCCGCGACGGCCTCGACGTGGTGGTGGAGGCGGGCGGCGCGGCCGTCATCCAGCCCGGCGGCAGCGTGCGCGACGAGGAAGTGATCGCGGCGGCGGACGAGCGCGGCGTCGCCATGGTGTTCACCGGCATGCGGCACTTCAGGCATTGAGAACCACGATGCGCTGCAAAGCGTCACCATGAGAACAACGACGCATTGCAGAGCGTCACAAGTGCCGCACTGCAATGCCTTACTGTCGGAAAGAGCGTAAGCGAATGGGCGCCGCGCAGCCATGAAGCTTCTGGTCATCGGAGGCGGCGGGCGGGAGCATGCGCTGG
This sequence comes from Burkholderiales bacterium, assembly GCA_035718125.1. Taxonomy (GTDB): domain Bacteria; phylum Pseudomonadota; class Gammaproteobacteria; order Burkholderiales; family SG8-39; genus JAABQT01. The sequence continues at coordinate 2,876 of DASTHP010000030.1, forward strand.
CGTGGAAGCTGGCGCAGAGCCCGCGCGTGCAGATGGTGTATGCCGCCCCCGGCAATGGCGGCACGGCGACGGAAGCGGGCGTGGAGAACCTGGCGCTCGACGCCATCCCGGCGCTCGTCGCATTCGCCAGGAAGGAGCAGATCCACCTCACCGTGGTCGGACCGGAGGCGCCGCTCGCCGCCGGAGTCGTCGACGCGTTCCGCGAGGCGGGCCTGCGCATCTTCGGCCCTACGCGCGCCGCCGCGCAGCTGGAGAGCTCCAAGGATTTCGCGAAGCGCTTCATGGTGCGCCACCGCATCCCCACCGCGCGCCATGCGACGTTCGAGCGCGCGCCCGAGGCGAAGGCCTATGTCGAGAAGGAAGGCGCGCCCATCGTGGTCAAGGCCGACGGCCTGGCCGCCGGCAAGGGCGTGGTGGTGGCGACGAGCGTGGCCGAGGCGCACGCGGCGATCGACATGATGCTCGGCGAGGCCAGGCTCGGCGCCGCCGGCGCGCGCGTGGTCATCGAGGAATGCCTGCAGGGCGAGGAAGCGAGCTTCATCGTCGTCGCGGACGGCACGCACGCGCTGCCGCTCGCCACCAGCCAGGATCACAAGCGCCTGCGCGACGGCGATCAAGGCCCCAACACGGGTGGCATGGGCGCCTACTCGCCGGCGCCGGTGGTGACCCCGCAGGTGCACGCGCGCGTGATGCGCGAGATCATCCAGCCGGCAATCGCCGGCATGGCGGAGGACGGCGTGCCCTACACGGGCTTTCTCTATGCCGGGCTGATGATCGACAAGGCCGGCAACCCGAAGACGCTGGAGTTCAACTGCCGGCTCGGCGACCCGGAGGCGCAGCCGATCCTGATGCGGCTCAAGTCCGACCTGCTTGCGCTGCTGGAGGCCGCGCTCAACGGGCGGCTCGAGGGCGCGCAGGCCGAATGGGACCGGCGCTGCGCGCTCGGCGTGGTGCTCGCCGCGCAGGGCTACCCGGAGGAGCCGCGAAAGGGCGATCGCATCGAGGGCCTGCCGCGGCCCGAGGCCGACTGCCGCGTGTTCCACGCCGGCACGCGCGCCGAGGGCGGGTCCATCCTCACCAACGGCGGGCGCGTGCTGTGCGTCACCGCACTGGGCGACAACCTGCGCGCGGCGCGCAGCCGCGCCTACGACGCCGTGGAGCGCATCCGCTTCGACGGCATGCAGTTCCGCAAGGACATCGGGCACCGCGCCCTGAAGAAGTGAACCTCGGCGCGGTCAGCGAGTACTTCACCGGCCTGCAGGCGCGCATCGTCGCCGCGCTCGAGCAGCTGGGCGGGGGCGCGTTCCGCCACGACGCCTGGACGCGGCCCGAGGGCGGCGGCGGCCTCTCACGCGTGATCGAGGACGGCGCGCTCTTCGAGCGCGGCGGCGTCAACTTCTCGCGCGTCATGGGGGCGAGCCTGCCGCCTTCGGCCAGCGCCGCGCGCCCGCAGCTCGCCGGCCGCGCCTACGAGGCGATGGGCGTGTCCCTCGTCCTGCACCCGCGCAATCCCTATTGCCCGACGGTGCACATGAACGTGCGCTGCTTCGCCGCGGGGGAGACGTGGTGGTTCGGCGGCGGCATGGACCTCACGCCCTATTACGGCTTCGAGGAGGACGCGCGGCACTTCCACGACGCCTGCAAGGCGGCGCTCGCGCCCTTCGGCGCCGAGCGCCATGCGCGCTACAAGAAGTGGTGCGACGAGTATTTCTTCCTCAAGCATCGCAACGAGCCGCGCGGCATCGGCGGCATCTTTTTCGACGACCTCAACGAGCCGGACTTCGACACCTGCTTTGCGCTGATGCGCGCGGTGGGCGATCGCTTCATCAACGCCTACGTGCCGATCGTGGAGCGCCGGCGCTCGGTGGCCTACGGCGAGCGCGAGCGCGAGTTCCAGGCCTACCGGCGCGGCCGCTACGTGGAGTTCAACCTGGTCTACGACCGCGGCACGCTCTTCGGCCTGCAGTCGGGCGGCCGCACCGAAGCGATCCTCATGTCGCTGCCGCCGCGCGTGGCCTGGCGCTACGACTGGAAGCCTGAGCCCGGCACGCCCGAAGCCAAGCTCTACACCGATTTCCTCAAGCCCCGCGACTGGGCTTAGCCGTAGCGTCCGCGCGAAAGGTTAGGTGCTCGAACGCTAGGCGCGCCGGGCGGCGGCGCGTTCCCCAGCGACGCGAAGGCCCCTCGCCGTCAGACCTCGGGCGTCAGAGGCCTGCGGAACCGAAAAATGGGGTCAGGGCCGAATTTCGCTTGCGAGGCGAAATTCAGCCCTGACCCCATTTTCGGACAGTCCTCGGCCTGCTCCCTCCGCCCTCGGTCCGTCTCGGCGCGTCGCGATGGGGACCCCTCGCGCCGCCGCCCGGCGCGCCTTGCCTCAACTACAGATTCGCTCCGCTGAACCTGCTCTTGCCACGACCCACCTCCAGCCTGTTAGCCCGAGGTGTCAACTAAATCGGGGGAAGCTTGGCGTCGGACAGCAACGCGCTGTTGGAAGGCAATGTCAACTCTCCACCTTTCGCTCCGCTTCGATAAACGATGGTACGGTGAGATCGCGAGTATCACCGTTCGCTGACACGATGAATCCACCTGCCCCGGCGAACTGCTCTTGCTCCGATACCGGAATGTCTTTGCGACATTGGATCCGGTAAGCGAATAGCCAATCATCGCCAATGCGCCCTGACAGCTCGAAGCCCATGCAGTAATCGGGATGTCCGAGCGTTACGCGGGCCGCGTGGTCCGTCGCTATCTGAAGCGCCCGCTGCTTCGCGATGGTTGCCATTGCCTTCTAACGTTCGCGTCTTGCCGCGCGGTGCGCGCGGCGTAGCTGCGAGCATAACGCGTCGGTCAACGACGCGCTGTTAGGCCGCCCAGTTCTCGAACAACGCCCGAAGGACCGCTATTTGACCACTTCCGTGAGCTGAGCTTGGACATTGCGTCGCGCTTGCTCTGTGGGTGGTCGGGGTTGCTCGCGGACACACGAGCGACCCCGCCCACTTATGTTCAGCTCTTGCCCGCCGCCTATTGCTGAGGCTGCGCAGGCTGGACCAACGGTTCGCCCTTCTCGACGACAAACACGGCAAAGACTTTGACGGGACTGCTTCCCGCCGCGCCTTCGTTGTGGATCGCTCGCTCAGGCAACTGGAAAGACTCGCCGACCTTGTAGATCCTCTCCGGCTGGCCGTCGACGAGGTACCAGAACTCGCCGTCAGCCACGTATGCCAGTACCTGACCGGGATGAGAATGTCGTCCCGACTTGAAGCCGGCAGCCAGTTCGGTGATGCCGAATACGACTTCATAGTTCGATCCCGGCACCTCGACCTTGCCGAGCGGCGTCCGCTTGACCGGCGATGGCTGGGGTGGCGCCTGCTGCGCTTGGGCAGGCCCGCCGAGCAGGAGGGAAGCAAGTAAACCGAGCAATACAGACCCTTTGAGCATGGACTTCTCCCATTCAAAAAATGCCGGACGTCCCGGCATTGCCAACCGTCGGACACGGAAGCCTCCAAAATCACGTTCTCAAGCACGCCCGAAGGACCGCTATTTGAGCAATTCTGCGAGCTGGGTTCGCACGTTACGGCGTGCTTGCTCGGTGGCCTCTGGGCTCCAGCCAATCGTTGCCCCTTTTCGGACACATTTCCGGACCTCGCTGGGTGGCGGAAACGGTCCAAGAATGCTTGCGATCCGGAAGGTGCAGGCCGCGCCGCTATCCACGTTGGCGAGGTAAAGGGGCGGGTGCCCAATCTTGTCGAAACTATGATGGGCGCCGAGATAAACGGTAGCCATGGCGTCCTGACCGGAACCTTTGAGCTGCTGTGCCAGGCGGACACACGGTTCAGCGGGCGTCCAGTCGTCAAGCTCGCCAGCGTGGATCCTTACTGGACCGGAAATGCGCTCGCGTTCCGGATAGACGATGTTGCACCAGGGGTAGAAGGCGAGAAAGGCCCGAAACGCCGGTCGGCCAGCCGGCGCGAAAGTTTCCTTGGCCCAGGCGGTTGAAGCACCCATCGTGAGGATGCCCCCATGCGAAAAGCCCATCAGAGCTACCCGCGCCGGGTCGACCTTGGGATGTGTGGCCAGGAACCGTAGGGCGCCGTAGGCATCCGGAATCCGTTGCGTGCCTGTAAGACTGGCGGCGCTGGTACACACCTCCCTGAGGCCGCGCCCAAGAAAACTGTCTATGACGAATGTTGCATAGCCCCACTCGCGGAGAACAGGCGCCCACCCCGCTTCGGCGTTTCCAAGCCCCTCGCAGCCATGGGCCAACACCACCGCTGGAAACGGTCCTGAACCGGAGGGAAAGCGCAGGTCGCCGGATAGGTCGACTGGATCGGCCATCACGAACTTTGGCTCGTCGGCCTTGCGCAAGAGCGTGCCGGCGGTGGCAAACCTGACTGTGCCGGATTCGGTCGCCGACGGAGCGGGTGCCAGGTCCTTCAAGCCCGGTGCACAACCGGCACAGAGAACTGCGAGGGCCAGATACTGGAAGCTCCTATTCATGGCCAATCCTCCCGGCTGCTAGCGGTATAGTGGACACTATACATGAACCGGGACTAAAGTAAAGTGGTTACTATATCTAAGGCACAATCCCCCGCCATGCGTAAGCGCAAACGATTGACTTTGAAAGATTTTGAGGAGGAAGCGCGGAAGCTGATGCAGCCGGCCACCGAAAAAGAGCGGGCGATCGTGACGGCGGCGATGGACCTGATCGCCAAGAAAGGCGTCGACGGCGCGACCACGGCGGAGATCGCGCGCCGCGCCGGCGTCACCGAGAAGACGCTGTTCCGCTACTTCCCCTCGAAGAAGGATCTGGTGCGGCGCGTCCTGTTGCCGCCGGTGCTGGGCGGCGGGCTGATGCGCTCCTGGGATGAACTGAACGAGCGGCTGCGCACTCCAAGCGCCGACTTCAAGGCGTGGTACACGTTGTTCACCACGCAGCGCCTGACGTCGCTGGCGCGCAATCCGCAATTCGTCGGGACGTTCATGTTCGAACTCGCGAACAACATCGAGCTGCGCGACGGCGTCGAGATGGTCTGGCGCGAGCGCGTCTGGGGTCCGATGCGCGACAGCCTGCGCGCCATGCAGGACAAGGGCAAGGTGCGCGCCGACATCAACATCGACAGCCTGGCGCGCGTCATTCACTGCATCAACCTGGGCTACTTCCTCATTCGCCACGCCCTCAAGCCCGATTCGGCCTGGAACGATGAGTACGAGATCGGTCAGATGGCCGACCTCCTGATGCATGGCGCAGGCACGCGCTGAGCTGCTTACGCCTGGTACTCCTCCGGCACGAAACTCGCCGCCTGCGTCGGCCTAACGTCCGCGATGACGCGCACCATGCGGAGCGCATAGCAGCGAGCGAACGGTGTCGCTGTCCATCGCGTTGTTAGAGCGCTCTTGGGAATGGATCACGGAGCCTTCGCTCACCTCACAGGGGCTTCTCAACGATCTTCCAGTACGAGTCCTTCCGGATTACCTTCCCGTCCCGGAACTCCCAGTGGTCGCATCCCCGTACTTGAACTCGGACTCCCTCGGGTGTCGTTCCGGTTAGTAGCCACTCCGACACGCCCACATTGCCGCTGACCCAATGCCGGTCATCGCTGTAGTGGACGTCTGGGAGGCCCTTGAGGCGCGTTGCTAACCCCTCTCGCACGGCCGCTTTGCCCATGAAGCGCCGGCCCCAGGGGTCCGGTCCCCGAGGCATGTCTAACGAGCAATCCTCGGCAAAGAACTCCATGATCGTGTCCAGATCGTGGGCATTGAACGCATCGGCGATTGCCTTCAATGTTGCGACGGAGACCGAGTGCCGTTTAGCCATCGCGCTTCCTCCGTAGAGCGCTCTAACGAGCCCGGTAACCGGCGCGCGCAGACCAACCCACGCACGTGGCGGCACGTCCGCGCGCGTTCGCGTTGACCGGGGGGTTAGATGGCACTGCCAAACGCTGATGGCTCATTTGGGCGATTGCCTTTGCCGCCGCTCGAGTAGAGCGTTGCCAAGCATAGCGACGGATGTGGCGGCCACCAGCGCCAGGATAGCCGTGACCGCCAGATTGTTGGCGAAGCCTACTATAGCGAAGTAGGTGACCACGCCTATGAGAACTGCCGCCTCGATGACAAGAGCTGCGGTCTTAAGCATGGCGGTGGATACCTAGTGCCATCTAACGTTCAATCATCACCATACGTTCTGTTTATCATAGACCGCGTCCCTATCTAACGCTGGCAAGCACTCGTGCAATCAGTGCGTTACGGATATGCATTTTTCTCCGGCATCCGCGATAGGCCGCAGGAAATGGAACAACATTCTGATTCGGCGAACCTATCTTGTAGCGCGATAGCTGCGCGGCGCAGTCGGGTGCAGCGCAAATTCACGCGCAGCGAGCTCTGGACGGCGCGCAGCCCGGCGGCGGCGCCAGGGGTCCCCATCGCGACGCGCCGAGACGGACCGAGGGCGGAGGGAGCAGGCCGAGGACTGTCCGAGCCCGCATATGCAGGAAGGGCGAGTTCCACAGGCCTCTGACGCCCGAGGTTCAAAGGCGAGGGGAAAGAAAATCGGGGTCGGGGCCGAATTTCACTTGCGAGGCGAAATTCAGCCCTGACCCCGATTTTCTTCGCGTCGCTGGGGAGGGCGCCGCCGCCGGGCTGCGCGCCGGATTAGAGATCGGCGGCGCGGCGGTAGTGGCGCTGTGCGTCGGCGCTGCGCGAGAAGCGCTCGTGCAGGCGCGCGAGCGCGAGGTGCGTGTCGCGCGACTCGCCGAAAGCGAGGCTCGCCTCGAGGTAGCTCTGCGCCTTGCCCCAGAGCTCGGCCTCCACGCAAAGGCGTCCGAGCGCGGCGAGCAGCGGCGCGTCCTGCGGGCGCTCGAGCAGCCAGCGCTCGCCACGCTCGATGCGCACGCGCGCCTCGGCGACGCGCGCCGCCGGCTCCAGGCGCGGCAGCTCGCCGTAGAGCGACGCCAGGGTCGCATCCCAGTCCGCGGCGAGGCCCTGCTCCAGCGCCTCACGCGCGAGCGGCGCCAGGCCCAGCGCGCGCGCATGGCGCGCCGCCGCCGCCGCCACGCGCGGGTTGGTGCGCTCGCGTGATGGGATGCGGCTCCAGCGCTCCTCGAAGCGGGCGCGATCGGCGGCCGCCTGCCCGAGCAACTCCACGTGCGCCTGGCTGCGGAAGTCCTCGGCGAGCGCCGGGGCGATCGCATCGCGCTTGGCGAGCTGCGCGGTCAGCCGCAGCACCTCCTCCCAGTTGCGCATGCCGCGCTCGGCGCGCATCAGCAGCCGCAAGGTGGCGATGTGGCGCGCGCCCGAGTCCTGCAGGCTGCGTAGCGGCTCGCGGGCGCGCGCGTAGTCGCGATCGGCGAGCGCCATCACCGCGCGCGAAATCAGCGCCGCGGACTGCGCGCCGGCCGCATCGGCGCGCTCCAGCCATTGCGCGCGCCGCTCCGGCGCGCCCAGCTCGTGCGCCGCGCGCGCGGCGATGACCGCCGCCACGCCGGCGGCAACGCCGCCCTCGTAGGCGCGCGCCGCCTCCTTCTCCGCGCGCACGTAGCGGCCTTCCAGCCAGGCCTGCAGTGCGTTGGCGAGCGCCTCCTGCGCCTTCTCGCGCCGCCGCCGCGCGCGGTAGGCGCGCACGTACGCCGGCAGCGCCAGCGTGTGCCGCGCAAGGCGCAGCAGCGCGTAAAGCGCCGCGAACGTGCCGAGGACGATCACGACGGCGAGCAGCAGCGAGAGCTCGATGCGCCACTGGGCGTAGGCGACCTGCACGTAGCCCTGGTCGAAGCGCGCGGCGACCGCAAGCGCCGCCGCCGCGGCGAACACCGCCAGCAGCCACAGGAGCGCCCTCATCCGGCGGCGCGGTCGCGGCGCGCCTTGTAGCTGCGCACCGCCTCGAGGCTGTCGGCGATCGACGGCGGCGGCTCCAGGCTCAGCACCGTCGCTTGCAGCTGGCGCAGCTGCGCCTGCGCGGCCTGCGTGGACTTGGCGCGCGGATCGAAGTAGCGCCGCAGCCACTCCTGCGCCATGCGCAGGTCCTCCTGGAACGCCGCCGGGTTGCGCGCCAGCAGCGCCAAGCGCGCGTTGAGCAGCCGCAACCGCAGGTTCTCGCGCAGGAAGTAGGCCTGCGTCGGCGCGAGCAGCGGCGGCTCGGGCGCATCGACGCGCCGTACCACGACGAGCTGCTTGAGCTCCGCCCAGAAGCCGGCAGCGAAACCGCGCAGCCAGCCCTGCTCCACGGCATCCGGCTTGGGCTTTTCGGGCGCGTGCTCCGTGCGGCCTTCGAACGCGAGCGGCAGCGCATCGACGCCCGCGGCGAGCGCGTCGAGCTGGCGCGTCAGCGCGAGCAGGTCCACTGCGGGCAGCGCCTTCAGGCGCTCGATGTCGCGCGCGAGCGCCCGGCGCACCGCCAGGAACTGCGGGCGGTCGCCGCGCGCGAGGCGGCTCTCGGCGAGCTGCAGCGCCAGCAGCGCCGCGCGCACGTTGCCCGAGAGCTGCAGTTGCTGCGCGGCGATGGCGAGCACCTGCTCGATCTCGGCGAGCTGCCACTCGTCGCGGTTGCGCGACAGGTCCTGATAGAGCGCCTCCAGCGCCACCTGCTGGCTCTGGGCGTCGGCGAGCTTGCCCTCCAGGGCGCCGAGCTTGCCCTGGGCCTCGCGCGTGAACTCCTGCGCTTGGCGCGCGAGGGCGCGCGCATCACGCGCATCGGTCTCGATGTCGCGCAGCCGGCGCGCCAGCTCTTCCTGGGTGGCGCCGATGCGCTCGCGCGCATCGAGCCAGGCGAAGGCGATGAGGGCCACCGCGGCAACGGCCGCCACCGCCACGGCGATGCGCCAGGCATTCACAGGCTTGCGCTCGGGAGCTTGCATGCAGGGGTTTTACTTCGCGTCGCCGAAGTATGCAACCAGCGCGGCGAGCATCTGCGCATCACCCGGTCCCGCGAGCACCGGCTCGCGCAAGCCGATCTCGCGCGCGATGCCGGCCACGCGCGCATTCGGCGCGAAGAGGGTCGCCTGCTCCACGCGCTCGCGGCCGAGCAGCGCGACGAGGTTGCGCAGCGCCTCGCCCGAGCTCACGCAGATGGCGTCGATGCGGCCCGCGGGCGCGGTACCGGCGGCGGGACGCACGCGCCGGTAGCATTCGGCATACTCGACGCGCGCACCGCGCGCGGCGAGCGTATCGCCCAGGAGCTCGCGCCCGCCCTCGCCGCGGAAGATCGCCACCTGGCGAACGCCGGCGAGCGTCGGCAGCGCGAGCAGCGCTTCGCTGTCCTCCTGGCCAGCGGGCGCGATCACGTCGCGGAATCCCCGCCGCTCGAGCTCGCGACGCGTGCCGGCGCCGATCGCCGCGACGCGCAGTCCCGCGGGCCAGAGCTGTCCGGCAGGCCGCGTGAGTCCTGCGGCGAGCTCCATCGCCTTGCGCACCGCGCTCGGGCTCACGAACACGGCGAGGTCGAAGTCCCGCAGCCGGGCGAGCAGCGCGCGCGCCGGCGCCGGGTCCGCGGCGTCCCGGATCTCGAGCGCCGGATACAGCAGCGGCTCGCCGCCCGCTTCGCGGATGAGCGCGGCGAGCTCCTGCGCCAGCTCGCGCGGGCGCGTGACGAGGATGCGCCGGCCCGCGAGCATCACGCTCAGCCGAGCGAGGCGAGGATCGCCTCGGCGCCACGCGCGCGCAGCTCCGCGGCCGCCCGGGCGCCGAGCGCCTCGGGCTCGGTCGCCGAGCCCGCGCATTCGACGCGCGCGGCGCGCTTGCCGTCGGGTGCCGCCACCAGCGCGGTGAGCCGCAGCTGCCCGCCCTCCAGGGTGGCGAAGGCGCCCAGCGGGATCGTGCAGCTGCCGCCCAGCGCGAGGCTCACTGCCCGCTCTGCACGCACGCAGGCCGCCGTGGCATCGTGCTGCAGCGCGACGAGCAGCGGCCGCAGGTCGGCCCGATCCGCCCGGCATTCGATGCCAAGCGCCGCCTGGCCAGGTGCGGGCAAGCTCTCTTCGGGCGAGAGCAGGCCGCGGATGCGTGACGCGAGGCCCAGGCGCTTCAGGCCCGCCGCGGCGAGGAGGATCGCGTCGTACTCGCCGCGATCGAGCTTGCCAAGGCGCGTCTCGACGTTGCCGCGCAGGGTGAGCGCGCGCAGGCCCGGATGGCGCGCGGCCACTTGCGCCGCGCGCCGCAGGCTGGAGGTGCCGACGCGCCCGCCCTGCGGCAACTCGGCGAGCGTGCCGAAGCGGTTCGAGACGAAGGCGTCGCGCGCGTCCTCGCGCTCGAGGATCGCCGCAAGCGCAAAGCCCGGCGGCAGCTCGGCGGGCACGTCCTTCATCGAGTGCACCGCAAGATCGGCGCGTCCCTCCAGCATCGCCTGCTCCAGCTCCTTGACGAACAGTCCCTTGCCGCCCACCTTGTCCAGCCGCTCCTCGAGCAGCTCGTCGCCGCGCGTGGACAGCGGCAGCAGCTCGACGGCAAGATCCGCGTGCAGCGCCTGCAGGCGCGCCTTGACGTGCTCCGCCTGCCAGAGGGCGAGGCGGCTGCGGCGCGTGGCGATGCGCAGGCGCATCACGGATGGTCCTTGACCAGTGCGCGCACCGTGGGCCATTGGCGCCGGCTGACGGGCAGGCGCTCGGCGAGGCCCTCGAGCACCACGTTCCAGTGCGGCTCCTCGCCGTCCTGCGCGGCACGCTCGAAGCCGCGCACCGCGGCGCGCGCCACCAGGCAGTTGCGGTGCACGCGCACGAAGCGCTCGGCGAACTCCGCTTCCAGCGCCACCAGCGGCTCCTCGATGAGGTGCTCGCCGCCGCGCGTGCGCAGCGTGACGTACTTCAGCTCGGCCCGCAGATAGACGATCTCGCGCACCGGCACCAGCACGATGCGATTGCGCTCCACCACCGAGAGGTACTCGCGCGCGCCCTTGGCGGCCTGCGCCAGGCGCTGCGCTTGCGGCGCGCCCTCGGCGGCGGCCTTGCGCAGCGCGTCCGCCAGGCGGACGGCACGCACCGGCTTCATCAGGTAATCGAGCGCGTTCAGCTCGAAGGCCTCCACCGCGTGGCGGTCATGCGCCGTGACGAACACCACCGCCGGCCCCGCCGGCAGGGCCGCCAGGTGCCGCGCCAGTTCCAGCCCTCCCATGCCCGGCATCTGGATGTCGAGCAGCAGCACCTGCGCGTTGCTGGCCGGCAGGCGTTCGAGCGTTTCCATGCCGTTCTGCGCCTCGCCCACGACCTCGGTCGGCAACTCGGGCGCGATGTCCGAGAGGAGCTCCTTCAGGCGCTCGCGCGCCGGCTGCTCGTCATCGGCGATGAAGATGCGCAGCGCGCTCATGACTGTGCCGGCCGGTACGGCATCTCGATCTCGACCACGTACCGGCCGCCGGTGGCGCGCGTCGCGATGCGTGCCTCCGCGTCGAAGAACAGCTGCAGCCGCTCGCGGATGTTGTCCTGTGCCATGCGGTTGCCGGCGCGCCGCGCGTGCTCCTCGTAATAGGGATTCTCGATGCGCGCCTGCACCCGCGCGCCGCGCCGCGAAATGTGCACGACGACCTGGCCAGGTCCGGTTCCCGATTCCACGCCGTGGTACACGGCGTTCTCGAGCAGCGGCTGCAGGACCATCGGCGGCAGCAGCGCGTCCAGGGGCGCCGCATCGAGCTCCCACGCGATCTGCAGGCGATCGCCCAGGCGCAGCTGCTCGATCGCCGCGTAGCGCTCGAGCAGCGCGATCTCGTCGGCGAGGCGCACGAAGGTGCGCGTATCCTGCATCAGGACGCGGAACAGGTCGGCGAGGTCCTCCAGCGCGCGCTCGGCGCGGCGCGGGTCGCGCCGCACCAGCGAGAGCACTGCGTTCAGGCTGTTGAACAGGAAGTGCGGGCGGATGCGCGACTGCAGCGCCTGCAGCCGCGCCTCGGCGAGCGCGGGGGAGTAGGCACGCGTGAGCAGCCGCAAATAGGCGAGCAGCGAAGCCACCACGAAGGCCACCACCAGCAGCGTGCGCGCGAGGCTGCCCGCATCGATCTCCGGCCCGGCGACCGCCACGTGCAGCGCCGCGCTCACCGCGAGCGCCAGCGCCGCGACGGCGGCGCACCCCACCCAATAGCGCAGCCGCGCGAGCAGCGGCGAAACCACATAGAGCACGACCAGCGTTGCCAGCAGCATCGGCTCGACCAGCACCGCGCCGTGCATGAAGCGCTCCATGGCGCGGCTCCAGGTCGGCTCGGCCACCAGCGCACCCGCGAACGCGAGCGCGTTCACGCCGAGCAGGACGCGCGCGACCACACCCAGGTTGCGGAAATCCGGCAGCGCATCGGTGGAGAAGTTTTGCTTTATACTCATTGGCATAGCGCAGCGCGCGGCAACGCGGCTGCGCCGCCGAGTATGCCCCATGGCTCCTCCAGCGTCCAAGCGGCAGGCACGCGCTAGCCGCGGCAAACAGCGCGCCGCACCCGGCAAGCCGGCAAAGCGCGCCGCGTCCGCGCGTCCGGCGGCTTCGCAGCCGCGGTCCGGACGCCCGCTGCGGGCGCAGCCGTGGTCCGCCCGCTTTGGCGAGCCGGTCAGTGAACTGGTGCAGCGGTTCACCGCGTCGGTGGCCTTCGACCAGCGCCTGGCACTGCACGACATCGCGGCGTCGCTGGCGCACGTGCGCATGCTGGCCGCCTGCGGCATCATCGCGCGCGGCGACGGCGCCGACATTGAGCGCGGGCTCGAGGCCATCCGCGAGGAGATCGTGGCCGGGCGCTTTGCCTGGTCTCTCGAGGCCGAGGACGTGCACCTCAACATCGAGCGGCGGCTGACCGAGCTGGTGGGCGAGGCCGGCAAGCGGCTGCACACCGCGCGCTCCAGGAACGACCAGGTGGCGACCGACGTGCGCCTGTGGCTGCGCGACGAGATCGACGCCATCGACGCCTTGCTGGTGAAGCTCCAGGACGCGCTCCTCGAGCAGGCCGGGCGGCATGCCGCGCTGGTCATGCCGGGGTTCACGCACCTGCAGGTGGCGCAGCCGGTGACTTTCGGCCACCACCTGATGGCGTACTTCGAGATGCTGGAGCGCGACCGCGAGCGCCTCGCGGGCTGCCGGCGCCGCGTCAACCTCCTGCCGCTCGGCGCCGCCGCGCTCGCCGGCACCACGTTCCCCATCGACCGCGAGCGCGTGGCGCGCGAGCTCGGCTTCGACGGGGTGTGCGCCAACTCGCTCGACGCGGTGTCCGACCGCGACTTCGCGGTCGAGTTCTGCGCGCACGCGGCGCTCGCCATGGTGCACCTGTCGCGCTTCGCCGAGGAGCTGGTGCTGTGGATGAGCCCGCGCTTCGGCTTCGTCAGGATGCCGGACCGCTTCACCACCGGCAGCTCGATCATGCCGCAGAAGAAGAACCCGGATGTACCCGAGCTGGTGCGCGGCAAGAGCGCGCGCGTGATCGGTGACCTCACGGCGCTGCTGGCGCTGATGAAGTCGCAGCCGCTCGCCTACAACAAGGACAACCAGGAGGACAAGGAGCCCCTGTTCGACGCCGTCGACACCCTCAAGGACTCGCTCGCCGTGTTCGCCGAGCTGGTGGCGGGCATCGAGCCGGTGCCCGAGGCGATGCGCGCGGCGGCGCTGGAGGGCTTCGCGACCGCCACCGACCTCGCCGACTACCTGGTGAGGAAGGGCGTGCCGTTCCGCGACGCGCACGGCATCGTGGCGCGCGCGGTGCGCGAGGCCGAGACGGTGGGTTGCGACCTCTCCGGGCTGCCGCTCGCGGTGCTCAAGCGCTTTTCCGGCGCGATCGACGAGGATGTGTTCGCCAGCCTGTCGCTCGAGGGCTCGGTGGCGGCGCGCGACCACCCCGGCGGCACCGCGCCCAAGCGGGTGAGCGCGGCGGTCGCGCGCGCGCGCGCCCGGCGCAAGGTGCCGTGAACGCGCCGGCGGCCCCGGAGCGCATCGGCAAGTACCCGGTGCTGCGCGAGCTCGGCCGCGGCGCGACCAGCGTGGTCTACCTGTGCAACGACCCCTTCTACAGCCGCAACGTCGCGGTCAAGGTGGTGATGCCGGAGGCGTTCCGCGAGTCCGAGCGCGCCAAGCTCTACCGCAAGCTGTTCATCACCGAGGCCTCCCTCGCCGGCAAGCTCCAGCACCCGCACATCTGCCAGATCTACGACGCGGTGGCCGACGACAAGCTGCAGTACATCGTCATGGAATACGTCGACGGCGGCACCCTCGATCGCCATGGCGACGCACAGCAGCTGCTGCCGATCGATCGCGTGGTGGAGATCATCTTCAAGTGTACGCGGGCGCTGGAGTTCGCGCACAAGATGGGCATCACGCACCGCGACCTCAAGCCCGCCAACATCCTCTACACGGGCGAAACCGACGTCAAGGTGAGCGATTTCGGCGCCGCGCTCATCGCCAGCGGCGAGGTCACGCAG
>DASTHP010000031.1:0-2691 GCA_035718125.1 Burkholderiales bacterium
CCTGGAGAAGCTGCTGCTGTGGCGCCATTCGCACGAGCATGGCGAGGAAGCCGAGCCGCTGCATCACCACGAGCACTCGCGCGCGGGCGCGCTCATCGTGGTCGGCGACACGGTGCACAACTTCGTCGACGGCGTGCTGATTGCCGCGGCCTTCCTGCAGAGCACGGAGCTGGGTCTGATCACGGCGATCGCCATCGTGGCGCACGAGATCCCGCAGGAAGTGGGCGACTTCCTGGTGATGCTGCATTCCGGCTATTCCAGGGGCAAGGCGTTCGCCCTCAATATCCTGTCCTCGCTGGGCAGCGTGGCCGGCGGGGTGCTCGGCTACTTCGCCTTGTCCGGTTACGAGGATTGGGAGCCCACGCTCCTTGGCGTGGTCGCGGCCAGCATGATCTACGTCGCGGTGGCGGACCTGATCCCGGGCCTGCACAAGCGGCCCGAGCTGCGCGCGACCGCCCAGCAGGCGCTCCTGATCGCCGCGGGGGTGGCGGTCATCGCCCTGGTTCGCGTCCTCAGCGGGGAGGCGCACTAGGCGAATCGGGCACTTTTTCGCCCCTGTGGGGGGTGTTTGACCGGCAAGTTTGTGCGGCGCAAAATACGCCGCCTTGAATTTCCAACAGCCCCCGGAAGCCCTCCTAGCGTCCATTGCCCGATCCGGCAATGACATGGCGCAAAACTGGCTGCGCATGGCCACCGCTGCGTCCGGCCAGCCTGCGCCAACGGAGTACCTCGCGCGCCTGAACGGGGACGGGGCGCGCGTCGGTCAGCTGCAGGCCGCCTACCTGGAAAAGCAGGCGCAGCTCTGGCAGGCGCTCGCCGCCGGCAGCAAGGTGACCGCGGCGCGCCCGGAGGCGGGCGACCGTCGCTTCGCCGCCCGCGAGTGGGGCGACAACCCCTATTACAGCTACCTCAAGCAGTCCTACCTGCTCGCCGCCGAGTACCTCGAGGAGCTCGTCGAAGCCGCGCCGCTGGAGGGGCAGGCGAAGGATCGCCTGCGCTTCACGGTGCGCCAGTGGGTGGACGCCATGAGCCCGGCGAATTTTGCGGCCACCAACCCGGAGGTACTGCGCGAGGCGCAGGAAACGCGCGGCGAGAGCCTCGCGCGCGGGCTCGCCAACCTGCTCGCCGACGCGGGCAAGGGGCGCATCAGCCAGACCGACGAGGCGGCCTTCGAGCTCGGGCGCAACCTTGCGGTGACCCCGGGCCACGTGGTGCTGGAGAACGACCTGATGCAGCTCATCCAGTACGCGCCGGCGACGGCCGAAGTCGCCAAGCGCCCGCTGGTGATGGTGCCGCCCTGCATCAACAAGTACTACATCCTCGACCTGCAGCCCGAGAACTCGTTCGTGCGCTACGCAGTGGGCGAGGGGCACACGGTGTTCATGGTGTCCTGGCGCAACGTCGGGCCCGCGCAGGGGCACTACGGCTGGGACGATTATCTCGAGTTGGGCGTGCTCGCGGCACTGCGCGCGGCGCGCGACATCGCCAGGTGCGACCGCGTCAACGCGCTCGGCTTCTGCGTGGGCGGCACGCTTCTCGGCGCGGCGCTCGCGGTGCTCGCCGCCAAGGGCGAGGATCTCGTCGAGAGCGTCACCTACCTCACGGCAATGCACGACTTCGCCGACACCGGGCAGATCGGCCTGTTCGTGGATGAAGCCAGCGTCGCGCAACGCGAGGCCGCGCTGGGCCGCGGCGGCATCCTGCCGGGCGCGGAGCTCGCCACGGTGTTCTCGACGCTGCGTGCCAACGACCTGATCTGGCCCTACGTGGTGAACAACTACCTGAGGGGCGGCACGCCGGCGGCCTTCGACCTGCTCTACTGGAACGCCGACAGCACCAATCTCCCGGGCCCGATGTACTGCTGGTACCTGAGGAACACCTACCTCGAGAACAAGCTGCGCGTGCCGGGGGCGCTCGTCAATCTCGGCGTGCCGGTGGACCTCGGGCGCGTGGACCGGCCCAGCTTCATCGTCGCCACGCGCGAGGACCACATCGTGCCGTGGCGCTCGGCGTACCGCTCGGTGCACCTGCTCGGCGGCGAGAAGCAGTTCGTGCTCGGCGCCAGCGGCCACGTCGCCGGCGTGATCAACCCGGCAGCGAAGAACCGCCGCAGCTTCTGGGCGGCCGACACGTATCCGCAGGACCCGGAGGCCTGGCTGCAAGGCGCGGCCGAGCGCCCGGGGAGCTGGTGGCCGCAATGGGCGGGCTGGCTCGCAAGTTATGGCGGCGGCCGGCGCAAGGCACCGGCGCGGGCGGGCAATGCCCGTTACGCACCGACCGAGCCCGCACCCGGCCGCTACGTCAAACAGAAGGCAAGCTAGTCGACTCAAGGAGACTGCAATGGAAGAAATCGTCATCGCAGGTGCGGCACGCAGCGCCATCGGCAAGTTCGGCGGGACGCTGGCGCGCACGCCGGCCGCCGACCTGGGCGCGCACATCATCAGGAAGCTCCTGGAGCGCTCGGGGCTGAAGGCCGACCAGGTGTCCGAAGTCATCATGGGCCAGGTGCTCGCAGCGGGCGTGGGCCAGAACCCGGCGCGCCAGGCGGCGATCAAGGCGGGCCTGCCCGACATGATCCCGGCCATGACCATCAACAAGGTGTGCGGCTCTGGGCTGAAGGCGGTGATGCTCGCCGCGCAGTCGGTCGCCAACGGCGACGCCGACGTGGTGATCGCCGGCGGCCAGGAGAAC
>DASTHP010000032.1:0-3457 GCA_035718125.1 Burkholderiales bacterium
TCGAGCACCAGGATGCGGTCGGCGCGCTCGATGGTCGAGAGCCGATGCGCGATGACCAGCGTGGTGCGCCCTTGCATCAGCGCCTCGAGCGCGGCCTGCACCTGCCGCTCGGACTCGGAGTCGAGCGCGGAGGTGGCCTCGTCGAGGATCAGCACCGGCGCGTTCTTGAGCAGCGCGCGCGCGATGGCCAGGCGCTGGCGCTGGCCGCCCGAGAGGCGCAGGCCGTTCTCGCCGATCAGCGTATTCAAGCCCTCGGGTGTCTCGCGGATGAAGTCCATGGCGTGCGCCGCCTCGGCCGCCGCGATCACGTCCTTTTCCGGCACGCCGCCCATGCCGCCGTAGGCGATGTTGGCGTAGATCGAGTCGTTGAACAGGATCACCTCCTGCGACACCAGCGCGATGTTGCCGCGCAGGCTCTCCAGCGTCAGCGCCTGCAGGTCGTGCCCGTCCAGGGTGATGCGTCCCGCGGTGGGCGCGTAAAAACGCGGCAGGAGGTTCACCAGCGTCGTCTTGCCGCCGCCCGAGGGCCCCACCAGCGCCACCGTCTCGCCCGGGCGAATGCGCAGGTCCACCTCGCGCAGCGCGGGCTCCTCGCGCGTCGGGTAGGCGAAGCTCACGTGCTCGAAAGCGATCTCGCCGCGCGCCCGCGGCAGCGTCACCGTTCCCTTGTCCTCCTCGACCGGCGCGTCGATCACGCCGAACACGCTCTCCGCGGCGGCCAGGCCGCGCTGCAGCACGCCGTTGACTTCGGTGAGGTGCTTGATCGGCGCGAACAGCATCAGCATCGCGGTGATGAACGACACGAACTCGCCCACCGTCGTGCGGCTGGCGAGCGAATCCTGCAGCGCGATGTACACGATCACCGAGAGCGCGACGGCCGCCAGCAGGTGCGTGATCGGCGTGGTGAGCGCCTCGGGAACCTTCTGGCGCATGTTGAAGCCGCGCAGGGTGCGGCTCGCGTGCGCGAAGCGCCCGGCCTCGTAGTCCTGGCCGCCGAATACCTTCACCACGCGGTGCGCGCCGATGGTCTCCTCCAGCACGTGCACCAGGTCGCCCATGGCGTGCTGCGAGCCGCGCGCCATGCGCCGCAGCCGGCGCGCAGTGAGCCGCACGACGAAGGCCACCGGCGGCGCGATGGCAAGCGCGATCAGCGTCAGCTTCCAGTTGAGGTACAGCAGCCACGCGAACAGGCCGGCGATGACGATGCTGTCGCGCACCAGCACCGTGAGCGCCGTCGTCGCCGCCGCGCTCACGTTCGACACGTCGTAGGCGACCTTGGACAGCAGCGCCGCCGAACTCTGGTCGTCGTAGGTATGCGCGGGATAGCGCAGCAGCCGCCCGAACATCTCCGCGCGCAGATCGAGCACCACGCGGTTCGCCACCCAGGCCAGGCCATAGTGCCCCATGAACGTGAAGGCCCCGCGCACGATGAAGATCACCACCAGGGCGGCGGCGAACGAGAGCGGCGGCAGCATCGGCTGCGTGCCCGCGGCGAAGCCGCCGTCGAGCAGCGGCTTCATCAGCATCGGGAACAGGGGCTCGGTCGCCGCCGCGGCCATCATGCCCAGGATGGCGAGGGCGAACACTTTCGCGTGGGGCCGGACGTGGGTGAGCAGCCTCAGGTAGAGCTGCCGGCTGCCCGGGCCGCGCGTCTGCGTCATGGCAGAATTGTAGCCGCTCGCGCACAGCGAGCCTCACCGTGAACGAAGCCCCACGCCGCATCCTGCTGGTCGCGACACGCCGCATCGGCGACGTCCTGCTCGCCACGCCGCTGCTGCGCTCGCTGCGCCGCGCCTGGCCGCGGGCTGCGCTCGACGCGCTCGTCTACGCCGGCACCGAGCGCGTGCTCGAGGGCAATCCGGATTGCGACCGCGTCCTCACGATCGCGCAGCGGCCCACCCTTGCCGAGCACCTGCGCCTGCTGCGGCGCCTCTGGCGCGGCTACGACCTCGCGGTCGCTTCCCAGCAGAGCGACCGCAGCCACCTGTATGCGTGGTGCGCGGGCCGGCGGCGGGTCGGCCTGGTGCCCGACGCGCGCGCCGCCTCGGCGTGGAAGCGCGCCTCCTGCGCCGACTACGAGCTGCTCGATGACGTCGGCACGCACACCGTGGTGCAGAACCTGCGCCTCGCGGACCGCCTCGGCATCGCGCGCTGCTACGAGGTCGTGCCGCCCGCCGGCAGCGCGCCGGCGAATGCGCCCGTCGAACCTTACGCGGTGGTGCATCCCGTGCCCAAGTTCGAGTACAAGCGCTGGACGCAGGAAGGCTGGGCGCGACTGATCGAGTGGCTGCGCGGCCGCGGGCTGGGCGTCGTGCTGACCTCGGGTCCGGACGAATCGGAGCGCGCGGTTTGCGCGGCGCTTGCAGGTGCGCCGGGAGTGACGAATCTCGGCGGGCAGCTATCCCTTGCCGCGCTCGCGGGACTGCTGCGCCGGGCGCGCCTGTACATCGGTCCCGATACCTCGGTGACGCACCTCGCCGCCGCTTGCGGTATCCCCACGCTCGCGCTCTACGGGCCGAGCAATCCGGTGAAGTGGGGACCCTGGCCCACGGGCTGCACCGACGACCCGAGCCCATGGCGCATGCTCGGCCGTCCCTGGCAGCGACGCGGGAACGTGCTGCTCCTGCAGGGCGTGCAGCCCGCCGACCTGGGCAACTGCCTGCCCTGCCGCCTGGAAGGCTGCGAGCGGCACGTCGCGAGCAAGAGCCGCTGCCTCACCGAGCTGCCGCCCGACCCGGTGATCGCGGCAGCGAAAGAGCTCCTCAATCGAGCCTGAGCTCCAGGGCAAGGCTGAAGGTGCGGCCCGGCAGCGGATACACCGCGTAGCGGTCGGCGACGAACTGGCTGCGCACCGCATAGGTGTAGTAGCGCTCATCGAACGCGTTGTTCACCGCGGCGAAGAAGCGCCCCCAGCCGAAGTCGCGCGCGAGCTTCGCGTCCACCACGGCGTAGGCCGGGATCTGCGCGCCGAGAGAGTTGGGCTCGTCGTTGTCCATGTACTGGTCGCTCAGGGCGGTCAGCGCGCCCGAGAGCCGCGTGCGCGCATCGATGTCCCAGGCGACGGAGAGATTCAGCTTGTGCTCGGGCACCAGCGGCACGTGCTTGCCTGCGATGGACAGGCCCGTGCCGATGACGAACGGTCCCCCGGGCAGGGTGCCCTCGAGGTACTTCGCATCCGTGTAGGCGTAGCCCGCCGAAAGCTTCACCGCCGGCGTTGCCTGCCAGCTCGACTCCAGCTCCACGCCCTGGCGGCGCGAGGGCGGCAGGTTGCGATTGCCCACGCCGGTGGTGAACGGATCGAGGTGAATCTCGTCCTCCACGTCCATGCGAAACAGCGTGGCGCGCGCGAACACCGAGCCGCGTCGCCGCTCCGCGCCGAGCTCGTAGGTGTGTGCCGTCTGCGGCCTCAGGATCTGGAACTGCTTGGCGAAGCTCACGTCGTCCTCGTAGATCTCGT
>DASTHP010000033.1:0-2984 GCA_035718125.1 Burkholderiales bacterium
CGACGCCTTCCAGCGCTTGGCCGCCACGAGCGTGAGGCGCGCGCCCCGGTCCAGCGCGAAATCCGCCGCGCCTTCCGTGCGCGTCACTTCGAAGCCCTCGCGCCGGAAGCCCGCCTCGAGCGTGCGCGCGAACTCCTCCCAGCTCAGCTGGCGCAGCGCATCCAGCGATGCCGCGATCTTTTTCGCGCTCGGGGCGCGGAACTGCCGCCAGCCGGCCACGGTGCCGATGACGACGAAGGGCAGCGCGCCGGCGAAGGCGTACATCTCGGGCAGGAAATAGCGCATCGCGCCGAAGATGCCCGCGGCCACCAGCATGCTTACCCACCATGGCGAGCGCAGCAGCACCGCGAACAGCGAATTCTCGGACATTCCCCATTTCATGGAGCCGAACGATACCCGACACGGGGGACGCCGTGTCCGCAACGCGGAATGCCCTTGAGCCGCGCCGGGCGGCGGCGTAGTGTCTGGGTTCCGAAGGAGGCGCAGCCATGACCACCGTGACGCAGATCCTCAAGTCGAAGCCCGACCGGACCGTCTACACCATCGCGCCCACGGCGTCGGTGCTCGAGGCGGTCCAGCTGATGGCCGCAAAGAACATCGGCGGGCTGCTGGTGCTCGAGGCCGGCAACGTCGTCGGCGTCGTGACCGAGCGCGACCTCGCGCGCAAGGCCTTCGCCATGGCGAGGCCCGCGCAGCAGACGCCGGTGCGCGAGATCATGACGACGCAGGTGATGTACGTGAGCCCCGAGCGCACCACCGAGGAATGCCTGGCGCTGATGACCGAGAACCGCTTCCGCCACCTGCCCGTCCTCGACAAAGGCAAGCTCGTGGGCCTCGTCTCCATCGGCGACCTGGTGAAGGACGTGATCTCCGAGCAGAAATTCATCATCGAGCAGCTGGAGCACTACATCGCGGGCTGAGCGAAATCGCAGGCGCCGGCGCGGCGGCATCGGCGCTATAGTAGGCGCCCCGTGATCCAAGGAGAGCCGCTGTGAGCACCGTTCCCAACCACGCCCTGCGCCAGTTGCGCGCCGGCAAGCTCGCCATCGGCCTCGGGTTGCGCCAGGCGCGCACCGTGGACATCGCGCAGATCGCGAAGACCTCGGGCTTCGACTGGCTGTTCATCGACTGCGAGCACAACTCGATGGGCACCGACACCGCGGCGCAGATCGCCTCCGCCTCGCTTGCCGTGGGCATCACGCCGCTGGTGCGCGTCGCGGGCAAGGAGCACTGGCTCGCCTCGCGCATGCTCGACAACGGCGCGCAGGGCGTCGTCGTGCCCCACGTGGACTCGGAGCTCGAGGCCAAGCGCGTCGCCGACCATTGCCGCTTCCCGCCGATCGGCCACCGCTCGATGGGCGGCGGGCTGCAGCAGCTGGGCTTCGCATCGGTCCCGGTAGGCGAGGCCTCGCACATCGTGAACGAAGAGACGCTCGTCGTGGTGATGCTCGAGTCGCCCAAGGGCATCGAGAATTGCGAGGCGATCGCCGCCACGCCCGGCATCGACGCGCTCTTGATCGGCACCAACGACCTGTGCTTCGAGATGGGGATCCCGGGGCAGTTCAACGATCCACGCATCGCCGAGGCCTACAAAAAGACCATCGCCGCCTGCAAGAAGCATGGGAAATTCGCGGGCATGGGCGGCATGTACACGCCCGAGCTCCTCGAGCGCCACATCAACATGGGCGTGCAGCTCATCCTCTCGGGCTCCGATTTCTCGCTGCTCATGCAGGCGGGCACGGCGCGCGCGAGCCTGGTGCGCGGCTTCGAGAAGAAGGCATAAGGCGCGCGCCAGCGCACGGGCGCGCTCGGCGGCGGCAGAAGCAGCAGCGGCAGGGCCATGGAACCCGACCGGGAGCTTCCGCAGGCGCTCGCGGCAATCGCGCAGTACTTCGACGCCGAGGGACGCTCGTGCGACTACGCGGCGCTCGCCGCCTCGCGCGAGCGCGGCCACCTCGCCGTGTGCCTGGAAGCGCTCGAGGGCTTCGATCCCGCGAGCGTGCGCATCGCCGGAAAGACGGCCTTCTGGATCAACGTGTTCAATGCCGCCGTGCTGCGCGATGCGCCCGAGCTCGCGCTGACGCTCGAGGATGCGAAGCCGGAACTGGCGGCGTACTACGGGCGGCCGCGGCTCAAGCTCCACGGGCAGGCGTACTCGCTCGACGACATCTGCCACGGCGTGCTGCGCGGCAACGCCCCGGCGCCCGGCAGCCTGCGCGCACCCATGCGGCGCGACGATCCGCGCCTCGCGCACGTGCCGATCGCGCTCGACGAGCGCCTGCACTTCGCGCTGTTTCGCGGCGCGCGCTCCTCGCCCGCGTTTCGCGTCTTCGACGGCGGCAGGCTCGATGCCCAGCTCGAGGAGGCCGCCACGCAGTACATCCGGAGCGCGACTCAGGTGGAGGCCGACGGCCGCGCGATCGCGCTGCCGAAGCTCCTGCAATGGTACGCGGCGGACTTCGGCGGCAAGGGCGGCGTGCTCGAGTTCGCGCTGCGGCGGCTCGACGACGCCTCCGTGGAGCGCGTGGAGCCCCACCTCGGCCACCTGAAGCTGCGCTACCTGGCATTCGACTGGCGGCTGGGTCGCCGCTGATCGTTCGGGGCTATAGTGAGGCCATGAGCGACATTCGCGAGCGGCGCGCCAGGTTGCGCGAGCTGATCGCCTCGGGCCGCACCATCGCGGTGCCGGGCGCGACGGATGCACTCTCGGCGCGCTTGATCGAGAAGCACGGCTTCGATGCGGTCTACATCGGCAGCTACGCCACCGCGGCGAGCCGCTACGGCCTGCCCGACACGGGGCTGCTGACCCTCGAGGACCTCGCCGGGCAGGCGCGCTCGATCGCCAACGCGGTGAAGATCCCTCTGATCGCGGATGCCGAGGGCGGCTTCAACGACCCCGGCAACATGTGGCGCACGGTGGAGGCCTTCGAGCAGGCGGGCGTCTGCGCGATCCACATCGAGGATCACACGGGCTCGGGCAAGCA
>DASTHP010000034.1:0-6058 GCA_035718125.1 Burkholderiales bacterium
TACCGCCGGGCGGCTGCCGACGCAGCTGCACCTGATGGAGGAGATCAAGAAGGTGAAGCGCGTGCTCGGCAAGGCGCTGCCGGGCGCGCCGCACGAGGTGCTGCTGGTGCTCGACGCCAACACGGGCCAGAACGCGCTCACGCAAGTGAAGGCCTTCGACGAGGCGCTCGGCCTCACGGGGCTGGTGCTGACCAAGCTCGACGGCACCGCGAAGGGGGGCGTGGTCTGCGCCATCGCCCAGCAGCGGCCGGTGCCGCTCTACTTCGTCGGCGTCGGCGAGGGCATCGACGATCTCAGGCCTTTCTCGGCCGCCGAGTTCTGCGAGGCGCTGCTTGATTAGTTTCTCCGCGGTCTCCAAGCGCTATCCGGGCGGCGAGGAGGCGCTGCGCGGGGTCACGTTCTCGCTGCAGGCGGGCGAGTTCGCTTTCGTCACCGGCCATTCGGGCGCGGGCAAGTCGACGCTGCTCAAGCTCATCCCGGCGATCGAGCGGCCGACCTCGGGCAGCGTGGTCGTCAACGGCCAGAACGTGGGCGCGCTCAAGCGCCCGGCGGTGCCGTATCTGCGGCGCAACCTGGGCCTGGTGTTCCAGGACCAGAAGCTGCTCTATGACCGCACGGTGTACGAGAACGTCATGCTGCCGCTCGCCATCAGCGGGCAGCCCCCGCGCGAGGCTGCCAAGCGCGTGCGCGCCGCGCTCGACAAGGTGGGCCTGCTCGCGCGCGAGCGCGCCAACCCGATCCAGCTCTCCGGTGGCGAGCAGCAACGCCTGGCCATCGCGCGCGCAGTCGTCAACCGGCCTGCCGTGCTGGTCGCCGATGAGCCCACCGCCAACCTCGATGTGGAATCCGCCGCGCGCATCCTGGACATCTTCGTTTCCTTCCACCAGGTCGGCGTGACGCTGCTCGTCGCAACCCACGACCAGGCCCTGATCCAGCGCTACGGCAAGCGCGTCCTACGCCTCGCCGCCGGCAGGCTCGAAGGCGCATGAGCCGGGCGAGGCACGGCCGATGATCGCCTGGCTGCGCCAGCACCGCGACGCTTTCGGCCGCGCCTTCGGCAAGCTGATGCAGCAGCGCGGCGCGAGCCTGCTCAATGCGCTGGTGATCGGCGTGGCGCTGTCGCTGCCGGCCGGCGGCTACGCGCTGCTCGCCAACCTGCAAGGCGCGGCCCAGCGCTTCACGGTCGAGCCGCAGCTCTCGGTGTTCCTGCGGCCCGAGGCCCGGCGCGCCGACCTTGAGCCGCGCCTGAAGGCCAATGCGCGCATCGCGCAAATACGCTTCGTATCTCGCGACGAGGCGCTGCGCGAGCTGCGCCAGGCCGAGGGCCTCGCCGAGGTGGTGGCCGCGCTCGAGCGCAATCCGCTGCCAGATGCCTTCGTGCTGCGCGCGCGCGAGCCCAGCGCTGCCGCGCTCGAGGCGCTCGCCGCCGACCTGCGTGCCCTGCCTGGCGTAGCGCGTGTGCAGGTCGACTCGGCGTGGGCGCAGCGCCTCGGGGCGCTCGCGCGCATCGGCAAGCTGGCGCTGGCGTTTCTCGCGGCACTGCTGGCGACCGGCCTCATCGCGGTGACCTTCAACACCATCCGCCTGCAGATCCTCACCCTGCGCGAGGAGATCGAGGTGTCGCAGCTGCTGGGCGCAACCGACGCGTTCGTGCGCCGGCCCTTCCTCTACCTTGGCGTGCTGCAGGGGCTTGCCGGCGGGATCCTTGGGCTTGCCGTGCTGTGGGCGGGCATCGCGACCCTGAATCGCCCGGTCCGGGAGCTTGCGCAGACCTACGGGTCCGATTTCCAGCTTGCGCTCCTGCCATGGCCGGAAGCGGTCGTCCTGCTTGCCGCCGCAGCGCTCCTCGGGTGGCTCGGCGCCCTTCTATCAGTGAGTAAATACTTACGTTAAATATCCTTATTATGAAGGGTACATTCGAGAACCCTCGGGGAACCCTGGCCGTGGCTTAGCACTCTAACTCCGTGAGTGCTAAGATTTGTCCAAGGAGGCCAAGTGAAGCAAACCGCGCGCGCTCTGCCGATGGCGATGCCCCTGCCGATGATGGCGGGCAGCCTCGAGAGCTACGTCCAAAGCGTCAACCGCATCCCGCTGCTCAGCCTCGAGCAGGAGCAGGACTACGCGCGCCGCTGGCGCGAAGCAGAAGACGTCGAAGCGGCTCGCCAGTTAGTGCTGTCGCATTTGCGCCTGGTCGTGGCGGTGGCGCGCGGCTATCTCGGCTACGGCCTGCCGCACGCCGACCTGATCCAGGAAGGCAACGTCGGCCTGATGAAGGCGGTCAAGCGCTTCGACCCCGCGCGCGGCGTGCGCCTGGTGTCCTTCGCCATCCACTGGATCAAGGCCGAGATCCACGAATACATCCTGCGCAACTGGCGGCTGGTGAAGGTCGCCACCACCAAGGCGCAAAGGAAGCTGTTCTTCAACCTGCGCTCGATGAAGCAGGGCATCGCGCCCCTGGGTGCGGCGGAGATCGCGCGCGTCGCCGCCGAGCTCAAGGTCAAGCCCGAGGAAGTGACGGAGATGGAAACGCGGCTTGCCGGGCGCGAGGTCGCCTTTGAGGCGGACGACAGCGACGAAGAGAGCTACGCGCCGGTGCAGTACCTGGCGGCGGATCCCGAGGACGAGCCCTCGCGTGTGCTCGAGGCGCGGGAAGAAGAGCAGGTCGGCAGCGCCGGCCTGAAGACGGCGCTTGCGGCGCTCGATGCACGCAGCCGTCGCATCGTGGAAGCACGCTGGCTGAAGGAGAAGAACGCGGCGACGCTCCACGACCTGGCCGCGGAGTTCAAGGTGTCGGCCGAGCGCATCCGCCAGATCGAGGCCAAGGCGCTGGAAAAGATGAAGAAGGTGATGCAGCTCGGAGCAGGGGGCGCTGCGGCGCCACTTGCGCCCCCCGCACCCCCCGGGCGGCTCCGCCTGGCCGCTAAAATCTAGCGCGGCGCCCGAAGGCTAGCCGGCGCTTTTCAGCAGCGTGCGCAGATCCGGGGCCAGGTCCTCGGTGAGGCGGTCGTGCCGCACGAACAGGCGCAGCCGCCCCTGCGTGTCGATCACGTAGCTCTGCGCGCTGTGGTCGATCGTGTACTCGCCCGGCGTCTTGCCGGGGCGCTTCTCGAAGTACACCTTGAACTCCTTCGCGGTGCGCCGCGTCGCCTCCAGGTCGCCGTAAAGGCCGAGGAAGCGCGCATCGAAGGCCGGCACGTACTTGCCAAGCACCTCGCGCGTATCGCGTTCCGGGTCCACCGTCACCATCAGCACCTGCACGCGGTCCGCCTCCGGCCCCAGCTGCTTCATCGCGATCGCCATGTCCGCCAGCGTCGTCGGGCAGACATCGGGGCACTGCGTGAAGCCGAAGAACACCACCACCGCTTTCCCCCGCCAATCCTCGAGGCGCCGCAGCTTGCCGTGGTGGTCGGTGAGCTCCAGGCTCCGGCCGTAATCGACGCCGGTGATGTCGGTGCTGCGGAACTTCGGCCCTGCGCCGTCGCAGGCCGCCAGCAGCGCGAGGCACAGCGCCGCGACGCTAGAGCGGAAGATAGTGGTCAACGAGCAGCGCCGCGAACAGCAGCGACAGATACAGGATCGAATAGCGGAAGGTGCGGCGCGCGAGGCTGTCGCTGTAGGCGAGGTGAATGCGCACCGCGTAGGCGATGAACACTGCGCCGAGCGCGAGCGCCACCGCGAGGTAGATCCAGCCGCTCATGCGGATGGCGAAGGGCAGCAGCGACACCCCGAACAGGATCAGCGTATAGAGCAGCACCTGCAGGCGCGTATAGCGCGCGCCGTGGGTCACCGGCAGCATCGGCAGGCCGGCGCGCGCATAGTCCTCGGTGCGATAGAGGGCGAGCGCCCAGAAATGCGGCGGCGTCCACGCGAAGATGATCAGGAACAGCAGCATCGCCTCGGTGCTCACTTCGCCCGTGACCGCCGCCCAGCCCAGCACCGGCGGCATGGCGCCGGAGGCACCACCGATCACGATGTTCTGCGGCGTCAGGGGCTTCAGGATCACCGTGTAGACGATGGCGTAGCCGACGAAAGTGGCCAGCGTCAGCCACATGGTGAGCGCGTTCACGTAGTGCCCAAGGAGCCACAGGCCCGCGCCGCCGACCACGCCCGCGAACACCAGCGTCTGCAGCGTGGTCAGCTCGCCGCTCGGCAGCGGCCGCCAGCGCGTGCGCAGCATCAGCGCGTCCACGTTCTGCTCCACGAGGCAGTTGATCGCCGCGGCGGCACCGGCCACCAGCGCGATGCCGAAGGTGCCCGCGAGCAGCACGCGCGGCGGCACCATGCCCGGCGTGGCGAGGAACATGCCGATCACCGCCGTGAACACGATGAGCGAGACCACGCGCGGCTTGGTGAGCGCATAGAAGGCGCGGGCGCGCTGCAGGAAGCCGACTGGGAGGGCCTGGGTGTTCATGCGGATTGCAAGCGCAACTGTCTGAAGAAAAAGAAGTTTAGCATGACGAATCTCAGCCGATGCGCGACACCTTCAGCAGGCGCTGCAGGTCCTTCAGCATCCGCGACGGGTCGGGATCGCGCGCGTAGCGCATCATCAGGTTGCCGAGCGGATCCACCACGTAGATATGATCCGCCGCCAACGGGGCCGCCGGAAACTGCGCAGCGAGCGATTGGCTGCGCGCGATGCGCGTACCCTCGATCGCGGCGAGCAGCTCCGCGCGAGGCTGTGCCGCGTCGGTGAGCACCCACAAGCGCTCGACGCGGTCCTGGTCCTTGCCCTGAGCGCGGCGCACCTGGCGCATGAAGTAGAGCTTCTTCTCGCAGTAGGCATCGCAGGCGGCGGTGTCGAAGCTGACGAGCAGCCATTTCCCGCGCAGCGCGTCGAACGGCGGGCCGGCGAGTGGCAGCGGCGGCGACACCAGCTCGCCATAGTTGGACGTGGTGCCTGGGGCCCAGTCGAGCCACCAGGCGAGCGTGCCGAGCACGAACGGCAGCGCGAAGAAGGCGCCGAGCAGCGCGAGCTTGATGCGCCCGCGCCTGACGGACTCAGGCGACGGGCTTGCGTTCACGGCGAAAGCTGAGGACCACGAACAGGACGACGCTGAGCGCGGCGAGCGAATACCACTGCAGCGCGTAGCTCGCGTTCTTCTCGGCGCCGGAATCCGGCGCGGGCCAGTTGCGCGCCAGTCCGTCGGCGAGCGGCGAGTGCTGCTCGAGCACGTAGGGCTCGAGCTTCAGCCCCGCCCAGGCCGCGAAGGTGGTCACCTCGACGTTCTGCCAGACGCGCCCCTCCGGTTTCGCGGCGACCGGCTCATAGGCGCGCGGAAAGTGGTCCAGCACGCGGCCCTCGACGACCTGCGTGCCGGCAGGCGTGAGGAGCTTCGGCAGGTTCTCGCGGTGCACGGGCGCCGCCACCCAGCCGCGATTGACGAGCACGTGGCGCCCATCGGCGGCGCGCAGCGGCTGCACCACGTGGTAGCCGGGCCTGCCGCGGTTCACCTTGTTGTCGAGCAGCACCGTGTAGCGCTCGAGAAACTCGCCGCGCAACTCCAGCCGCCGCTCGTGCGTGGCCGCAGCCCGCTTCTCGTCGGCACGGCCCGCCTGCCAATTGCCGAGCAGCACGCCCGCGACGCAGCCCGCCGCGGCGAGGAGCATCGCCCACCAGCGCGGGCGGAAGGAGTATGCTGATTTCATGCGCTATGTGGTGATCGGCGTGCTGCTCCTGATCGTGGCGAGCCTCGGCTCGGCATTGTTCTTCGTGTTCCACGACCGCAGCGACTCGCGGCGCGCGGTGACGGCGCTGGCGGTGCGCGTGGGCCTGTCGCTCCTGCTGTTCCTGATGTTGATGGCCGGCTTCTACTTCGGGTTCATTCCCGGACGTCTATAAACAACGATGCCGCCTGCAGGCGGCATCGTCAATCTGTCGCCGGGCGGCGACTAGGGACCAGCGCCCTAGAGCCAGTAAACGAAGATGAACAGCCCCAGCCACACCACGTCCACGAAGTGCCAGTACCAGGCCACGCCCTCGAAGGCGAAATGGTGGTCCGGCTTGAAATGCCCCTTCAGGCAGCGCGCGAAGATCACCGACAGCATGATCGCGCCCACG
>DASTHP010000035.1:0-6366 GCA_035718125.1 Burkholderiales bacterium
AGCATGGTGAAGTCGTCGCCCAGCATGTGCTTGGTCTTGGTGAACAGCGGCGAGAGCTCGATCAGCCGGTCGGTGATCTGCTGGCGCGCCTTCTCCATCGGCTTCTCCTTGCCCGACTCGAGGCTCTCCACCTGGCTGAAGAGCTCCGCTTCCATGTTGTACAGCATCAGGCGCGCGCGCGCGCGCATCACCGGGTCGGCGGGCATCAGCTGCGGGTGCGGGAAGCGCTCGTCGATGTACTCGTTGATGATGTTCGACTCGTACAGGATCAGGTCCCGCTCGACCAGCACCGGCAGCCGGTTGTACGGGTTCATCACCGCGATGTCCTCGGGCTTGTTGTACATGTCCACGTCGATGACCTGGAAGTCCATGCCCTTTTCGTAGAGCACGAAGCGGCAGCGGTGGCTGAAGGGATCCGTGGTGCCGGAATAAAGTTGCATCATGAGGCGGGGGTCCTGACGAAAAAGCCGGGCGCAATGGGCCGCCCGGCTCCTGGGTTGGTGTTGCGCGGGTCTAGCGTACGTCCTTCCAGAACGCCTTCTTCATGGCGTACGCGAGGATGAACAGCAGGCCGAGCACGAACAGCACGACGATGCCGATGTTCTTGCGCGACTGCGCCGACGGCTCACCGACGTAGACGAGGAAGTTGACGAGGTCGCGCACCGTGGTGTCGTACTGCACGGCGCTCTGCCCGGCCTGCACCTTCCAAAGCGCGTGCGGCATGGCGGCATTCGGGAAGACCTTGTTGTTCCAGCCGTGCGCCGACTTGGGGTCGCGGTAGAACGTGCGCAGGTAGGTGTAGAGCCAGTCCGCGCCGCGCGCACGCGAGATCACCGACAGGTCGGGGGGCGGCACGCCGAACCAGGCCTTGCCGTCCTTCACCGTCATGGCGATCTTCATGGTCTCGCCGACCTTCTCGGCGCTGAACATGAGGTTGTCGCGGATCTGCGCCTCGGTGAGGCCCAGGTCGGTGAGCCGGTTGTAGCGCATGTACTGCAGGCCATGGCAGCCCAGGCAGTAGTTGACGAAGGTGTGCGCGCCGGACTGCAAGCTGATGAGATCGCGCGGCTCGATGGGCGCGTGGTCCAGCGGATGGCCGACTTCGGCGGCGAAGAGCAGCGCCGGCGATGCGAGCAGGGCGGCAAGCAGGTTTCTCATGGTCGCGGCCCTCACATCGTCACCCGGTCGGGCACGGGCTTCACCTTGTCCTTGGCCGTGTACCAGGGCATCAGGATGAAGAAGGCAAAATACAGCACCGTGCACAGTCGCGCCGCCCAGGTAGCGCGGTCCTTGGTATCGAGGAAGAAGGCATCGAAGCCGAACTGGCCCCACACCGTGGTCGGCTTCACGCCAAGGTAGCCCAGCACCGCGAAGGAGATGACGAAGATCACCAGCGCGCCCTTCCAATAGGCGCCGCGGTAGCGGATCGATTTCACCGGCGAGCGGTCCAGCCACGGCAACAGGAACAGGATCATCACCGCGACGCCCATCGCCAGCACCCCCGGAAACTGCGAGTTGAACAGCGGCGGCACCGCGCGCAGGATCGAATAGTACGGCGTGAAGTACCACAGCGGCGCGATGTGCTCCGGCGTCTTCAGCGGGTCGGCCGGGATGAAGTTGTTGTGCTCGAGGAAGTAGCCGCCCAGCTCGGGCATGAAGAACATGACGATGCAGAAGATGGCGATGAACACGATCGAGCCCACCGTGTCCTTGACCGTGTAGTAGGGATGGAACGG
Organism: Burkholderiales bacterium; assembly: GCA_035718125.1. Taxonomy (GTDB): domain Bacteria; phylum Pseudomonadota; class Gammaproteobacteria; order Burkholderiales; family SG8-39; genus JAABQT01. The sequence goes on from DASTHP010000035.1 coordinate 1,737, forward strand.
GATGCCGTCCAGCGGCTTGCCGTTGGCGTCCTTGGTCTTCTTGATCTCGACGCCATCGGGGTTGTTGGAGCCGACGTCGTGCAGCGCGAGGATGTGCGCCACCACCAGGCCGAGAAGCACCAGCGGGATGGCGATCACGTGCAGCGCGAAGAAGCGGTTGAGCGTCGCGTCCGACACCACGTAGTCGCCGCGGATCCAGAGTGCGAGGTCCGGGCCGATGAAGGGAACGGTGGCGAAAAGGTTCACGATCACCTGCGCCCCCCAGAAGGACATCTGGCCCCAGGGCAAGAGGTACCCGAGGAAGGCTTCCGCCATCAACGTGAGGTAGATCAGCACGCCGAAGATCCAGATCAGCTCGCGGGGCTCCTTGTACGAGCCGTAGAGCAGCGCCCTGAACATGTGCAGGTAGACCACGACGAAGAACGCGGAGGCGCCGGTGGAATGGATGTAGCGGATCAGCCAGCCGCCAGGGACGTCGCGCATGATGAACTCGACCGAGCCGAAGGCGAGCCCGGCGTCGGGCTTGTAGTTCATGGTGAGGAAGATGCCGGAGACGATCTGGATCACCAGCACCAGCATCGACAGCACGCCGAAGTAGTACCAGAAGTTGAAATTCTTCGGCGCGTAGTACTCGGAGGCGTGCTTGCGCCACTCCTCGGCGACCGAGGGCATCCTCGCATCGAACCAGTCCCACAGCGCCATCAGGCGGGAGGCCATCGCTTACGCCCCCTTCTTGTCTTCGCCGATCAGCAGCTTGCTATCGGAGAGGAAGGTGTAGGGCGGCACCACCAGGTTGGTCGGCGCCGGGGCGCCGCGGAACACGCGCCCGGCGAGGTCGAACTTGGAGCCGTGGCAGGCGCAGTAGAAGCCGCCCGCCCAGTCGCCGCCCATCTCGGCCTTGGCGTCCGCGGGCTTCATCTGCGGCGAGCAGCCCAGGTGCGTGCACACGCCTTCCATCACGACCACCTCCGGCTTGAGCGAGCGATACTCGTTTTTCGCATACTCGGGCTGCTGCGAAGACTTGGACGCCGGATCGGTGAGGTTGCCGGCCACCTTCTTGAGCGACTCCAGCATTTCCTGGGTGCGGCGGATCACCCACACCGGCTTGCCGCGCCACTCGAAGACCCTCAATTCCCCGGGAGCGATCGTCGAGATGTCCACTTCGATCGGCGCGCCCGCCGCCTTGGCGCGCTCCGAGGGCATCATGCTCGCGACGAAGGGGACCGCCACGCCGACCGCGGCCGCGCCGCCCGCCGCCGTCGTGGCAACCACGAGATTGCGCCGCGTCTTGTCGATTTTCTGGTTGTCGCTCATGGAGTTGATTCGAAGCTGGAAAGGATGGAGAGTGCGAAAGAGGCGCCATTCTATAGAGCGAGCGCGGGAATGTCCACGATTTGCGCCGTAAGCGGTTCAATTTGCAGGGCTTTGTGCTAGATTAGCGCCCCCCATGTTGCACCGCCTCTGGCTCGTCTTCGCACAGACCGCGACCGTCTGTCTCGCTGCGCTGTTCGTCGTCGCGACGCTCAAGCCCGAGTGGTTGCCCCAGCGGGGCGACGCGGCTAAGCCGCCCGCGGCCGCGCCAGGCGAAGCCGCCATCGCTCCCATCGCGCGCGGGCCCGCGGCTGCGCCGCGCGCCGAATCCTTCCACGATGCGGTGCTGCGCTCCTCGCCCGCGGTGGTCAACATCTTCACATCGAAGGAAATACGCGCGCAGCGCAGCCCGCTGCTGAACGACCCGCTGTTCCGGCGCTTCTTCGGCGATCAGTTCGGCGACGAGACGCAGCGCGCCACCAACCTCGGCTCCGGGGTGATCGTCAGTCCCGCGGGCTACATCCTTACCAACCACCACGTCGTGGAGACGGCCGACGAGATCGAGGTGGCACTCTCGGACGGCAAGAAGCTGCTCGCCAAGGTGGTCGGCAACGACCCGGAGACCGACCTCGCGGTGCTGCGCGTCAACGCCGACAAGCTGCCGGCAATCACCTTCGGGCAATCCGAGCAGCTGCGCGTGGGCGACGTGGTGCTCGCGATCGGCAACCCTTTCGGCGTCGGCCAGACCGTCACCTCCGGCATCGTCTCGGCGATCGGGCGCAGCGGCTTGCACATCAACACCTTCGAGAACTTCATCCAGACCGACGCCGCGATCAACCCCGGCAATTCCGGCGGCGCGCTGGTCGACGTGCAGGGCAACCTTGTCGGCATCAATACCGCGATCTACTCGCGCACGGGCGGCTCGATGGGCATCGGCTTTGCCATCCCCGTGTCCACCGCGCGCATGGTGATGGACCAGATCATCAAGAGCGGCTCCGTGACGCGCGGCTGGATCGGCGTCGAGCTGCAGGAGATCACCCCGGCGATCGCCGAGTCGTTCAAGCTCGCCGACACGCGCGGCGCGATCATCGCTGGCGTGCTGCGCGGCGGACCCGCCGACAAGGCGGGCGTGAAGCCCGGCGACGTACTCACCTCGGTCAACGACGCCCCGGTCGCGGATCCCCAAGCCATGCTGAACCTCGTCGCGGCCCTGCAGCCAGGCTCGAGCGCCCGCGTCAAGGTGAAGCGCCAGGCGCAGACGCTGGAGCTGGCGGTCACCGTGGGGCGGCGTCCAAAGCCGCAGCCTCGTGAGTAGAGGAAATCGGGGTCAGACCCCAAGCCTTACAAAACCGGGGTCTGACCCCAAACCGGGGTCTGGCCCCGACTTCCTGCCGCGTGATGCGGTAAGCATCCGGAAGCTCGCGGCGCGATCGATGTTCGACCTGTTTTCCACGATCAGCGAGGGCATGATGCTGGTGGACCGGGCCGGGCGCGTGGTCTGGATCAACGAGAGTTACCGCAAGTTCCTGCCGGCGCTCGGCTTCAAGGGCCCCGAGGAGTTCGTAGGGCGGCCGGTCGAGGAAGTGGTGCCGAACACGCTGATGCGCCACGTGATCGAGACCGGCAAGCCGATTCTCATCGATCTGCTCACCAACAAGGCGGGCACGTTCGTGGTGAGCCGCATTCCGCTGCGCGACGACAAGGGCGAGGTGATCGGCGCGCTCGGCATGGTGCTCTTCGACCACCCCGAGACCACGCTGCAGCCGCTGATTGCCAAGTTCGCTCGCCTGCAGCGCGATCTCGACGAGGCCAAGCGCGAGCTCGCCGCGCAGCGGCGGGCCAAGTACACGCTCGCGAGCTTCATCGGTTCATCGCCCGCGGCAGTCGAAGTCAAGCGCCAGGCGCGACGCGCGGCGCAGACCCAGTCGAACGTCCTGCTGCTGGGCGAGACCGGCACCGGCAAGGAACTGCTCGCGCACGCCATCCACGGGGCATCGGCGCGCGCCGGCAAGCCTTTCGTCGGCGTGAATCTCGCCGCGGTGCCCGACACGCTGCTCGAGGCCGAGTTCTTCGGCGTCGCGCCCGGCGCCTACACCGGCGCGGATCGCAAGGGGCGCGACGGCAAGTTCAAGCTCGCCGACGGCGGCACGCTGTTCCTCGACGAGGTGGGCGACATGCCGTTGCCGCTGCAGGCGAAGCTGCTGCGCGCGCTGCAGGAGCAGGAGATCGAGCCGCTCGGCTCGAACCAGGTGATCAAGGTGGACGTGCGCACGCTCGCCGCCACCAGCCGCGACCTGAAGGCGCTGGTCGCCGAAGGGCGCTTCCGCGAGGACCTCTACTACCGCCTCAACGTGCTGCCGATCCGCCTGCCGGCGCTGCGCGAGCGCCTCGCCGACCTGGAGGCGCTCGCCGAGCACCTGCTCGAGAACATCGCCGAGCGCATCGGCATGCCGCAGCGCGAGCTCGCGCCCTCGGCCATCAGCGCGCTCGCCGCGCACGACTGGCCCGGCAACATCCGCGAGCTGAGGAACGTCCTCGAGCAGGCGGCGATGCTCACCGACAAGGCGCGCCTGGGTGCCGAGGACTTCGCGCGCATTCTTCCCGCGGCGGGGAGCGCCAAGACATCCGCATCCGCCGCCGGTGCCATGCGGCCATTGCCCGAGCAGATCGCGGAGCTCGAGCGCAGCTCCATCCGGCTTGCCCTCGCCGCGACGGGCGGCAACAAGGTCTCGGCGGCGCGCATGCTTGGCATCTCCCGAGCCACGCTCTACGAGAAAATGTCTACTTTTCGGACATGATGTCGATATATAGGACAGTACATAACTAATTGTTTTAAAGAAGTTTTTGTATTTAATGTCTTATTTCAAGACGTTCGAGTCCCAGCCCACATACGGCCCGCAAGAGCATTGTTCCGGCAAATCAAGAGGTTGAGCCGCATGGCACGCGCGTTGCGAGGGAAGCAGCGCTTTTCACGACCCCAGGAGGGAGCATGAAGCGCATGACGCAATGGCTCGCCGCCACGACGCTCGCGGCCGCGACCGGCTTGGCGTTCGCCCAGGCGCGCGAGATCAAGATCGCGCACATTTACGACAAGACCGGGCCGCTCGAGGCCTACGCCAAGCAGAGCAACACCGGCCTGATGATGGGGCTGGAGTACCTCACCGGCGGCAAGATGGAACTGCTCGGCCGCAAGATCGTGGTCATCGAGAAGGACAGCCAGCTCAAGCCCGACATCGGCAAGGCGGCGCTCGCCGCCGCCTTCGGCGACGACAAGGTGGACATCGCGATCGGCCCGGTCGGCTCGGGCGTGGCGCTCGCC
>DASTHP010000036.1:0-6428 GCA_035718125.1 Burkholderiales bacterium
GTGCGCGCGATCGGGATGCGGAACGCGGCGAGCAGCGCCTTGGATTCCATCTCCGAGAGCACGGCCCTGCGCTCGGCGAGCGCAGCGTCCACGATGGCGCGCGCGCTCTCGAGGTCGGGCGCACCCTGCGCGGCGAGCGGCCCTGGCGTCTGCAGGAGCGCGCGCTGGTTGCGGTAGAACGCCGAAAGGTGCCCGAACATCTCGACGGCGGGGTCGGGCGTGCGGAACACCGGAATGCGCGCCTCGCCCAGCACGCGCCGCGCCTCTGCGGTCTGCTCCTCGCCCATCCAGCAGGCGAGCACCGGTTTGGAGGATCCCTTGGCGGCTTCGATCACGGCGCGTGCGGCGTCCGACGCCGCCGTCATCGCCTGCGGTGCGAGCATCGCCAGCACGCCGTCCACCTGCTCGTCGGCGAGGCAGGCCGCCACCGCTGTGCGGTAACGCGCGGGATCGGCGTCGCCGATCAGGTCCACCGGGTTGCCGTGCGACCAGTTCTCCGGCAGCGCCTGCTTGAGCGCCTCGATGGTGGGCGGCGTGAGCGTCGCGAGCGGGATGTCGAGGTCGGCCGCGCGGTCGGCGGCCATCACGCCCGGGCCGCCGCCGTTGGTGACGATCGCCAGGCGCTCGCCCTGCGGGCGCACGTGCGCGGCAAGCGCCTGCGCGGCGGCGACCAGTTGGCCGATGGTGGTGACGCGCACCACGCCCGCGCGCTTGACCACCGCGTCGAAGACGTCGTCCATGCCGACGATGGCGCCGGTGTGCGATACCGCCGCGCGCGAGCCCGCCGGGTGGCGCCCGACCTTCATCAGGATCACGGGCTTCACGCGCGCCGCGGCGCGCAGCGCCGAGACGAAGCGCCGCGCACTGCGCACGCCCTCGATGTAGAGCAGGATGTGCTCGGTTTTCGGGTCCTCGACGAGGTAGTCGATGATCTCGCCGAAATCCACGTCGGTGGAGCCGCCGAGCGACACCACGCTCGAGAACCCCACCTTGTGCGGCCGTGCCCAGTCCAGCAGCGCCGTGCAGATCGCGCCCGACTGCGAAATGAGCCCGAGCGAGCCCGCGTAGGGCGTGCCGCGCGCGAAGGTGGCGTTGAGGCCCAGCTCCGGGCGCATCAGCCCGAGGCAGTTGGGCCCCACCACGCGCAGCCGGTGGCGGCGCGCGTTTTCCAGGAGAGCGCGCTCGAGCTTCGCGCCCGCGGGCCCGATCTCCGAGAATCCCGCGGTGATGACCACCGCGGCGCGCACCCCGGCGCGGCCGCACTGCTCGATCACCTCGGGCACGACGCGCGGCGGCGTGGCGATCACGGCGAGGTCGACGCGCGGCGGCACCTTGCCGATGGCGTCGAAGCACTGCACGCCCTGCACGCTCTTGTACTTCGGGTTCACGGCGTGAAGGGCGCCGCGGTACTTCGCCGCGAGCATGTTCTCCACCAGCACCGCGCCGACCGAGCCCGCGCGCTCGCTCGCGCCGATCAGCGCGACCGACTGCGGCTCGAAGAGCGGCGTGAGGTAATGCTTCTCGGAGACGCCCATCAGGCGGCCTTTGCCTGCAACCCGATGAGCGCCTTGGGGTCGAGGACGGTGACGCGCTCGCGCTCGAGCTTCACCCAGCCGCGCTCCTCGAAGCTGCGCAGCAGCCGGCTCACGATCTCGCGCACGCTGCCCAGCTCGTCGGCGAGCTTCTGGTGGGTGGCCTGCACGACGGGTCCGCGGTGGATGAGGAGCTGCGCGAGGCGTTCGTCCAGGCGCCGGAACGCCACTTCCTCGACCAGCTCCATCACTTCGGAGAGGCGATCGCCATACATGGCGAACACGAAGCGCCGGAAGGGCTCGAACTCCAGCATCAGCTCGTGGAACAGCGCCGGCGGCACGGCAAGGAGCGTCACGTCCTGCTCGGCGACGCCGCGCGCGGTGTAGTCGGAGTGGCCGAGGAGGCAGCCGCCCGAGAGGATGCAGCCCTGGCCGGGGTCCACGCGGTACAGCAGGATCTCGCGCCCGTTGGGCGCGAACTTGGCCACGCGCACGCCGCCTTCGAGCAGCAGCGGAAAGCCGCGGCAGGGCTGCGAGGCGTCGAAGATGGTGGACCCTGCGGGCACCTGCAGCAACTGCGCCTCGGCGAGCAGGCGCTCGAGGCGCGCCGCGTCGAGCTCGCGGAAGACGGGGAAGCGCTCGAGGAGCTTCGCGCGTATCGCGTCTTTGTCGAGGGTGTCGGCGGGCATCTGGGCAGCCGGGTCGATCCGGCTGCCCAGAGTTTAGCTCACGCGGTTTTGCGCTCCATCGGGCAGGTGCTCAGGCCGAAGAGGCCGTATGCCGGGCAGAAGCGAAACAGGCCCGTCGCGAGCGGCAACAGACCCACGAGGCCCCAGTAGCGCGCGTTGCCCTCGAGGATGAAGACCAGGGACAGGAGCACGATGCCGAGCGCGATGCGCAGCACGCGATCGATGCCGCCGACGTTCACTTTCATTGGAATCTCCTTGGTTCGGTTGGGCCGGCCGCCCGGAACGGGTCGGCAGCGGACGAGCGCAGTCTCGCGCCAACGGCAGGCCGCGGTCTGTGACCTGGGTTCCGCAGGCCGGCCATCGCCTTGCGGGCCCGGCTACGCGCCAAGGGGACTGCGGTCACAGACCGACAGCCCCCTCGGCGCCGATACTGCACTCGTTCCGCAATATCACCGAGAGGACTCGCAGCATGAGCAAGTACGCATTCGGCAAGGCGGTCGCCATGAGCCAGGAGCAGGCGATCGAGGCGGTGACGCAGGCGCTCGCCAAGGAAGGCTTCGGCGTGCTGACCGAGATCGACGTCGCCGCGACGCTGAAGAAGAAGCTGGGCCTCGAGCGGCCGCCCTACAGGATCCTCGGCGCCTGCAACCCGCAGTTCGCCGCGCGCGCGCTCGAGGCGGAGCCGCAGATCGGCGCGCTGCTGCCTTGCAACGTCGTGGTGCGCCAGGACGCTCAGGGCAGGACGATCGTCGAGTTCATGGACCCGGACGCGGTCCTCGGCCTCGTAGGCCGGCCCGAGATCGCCCCGATCGCCGCCGAGGTCCGCTCGCGCCTGGAGCGCGTCCTGCAGGCGCTGTAGGAAGTTTGAGCCACATCAATTCCGTCAACCCCAACCATCTCAAGATAGGAACTTCATGAACACCGAACGCATCATCCGCAGCTTTGCCGGCACCGTGATCCTCGCCTCGCTCGCATTGGGCGTCTGGGTCAATCCGAACTGGTTCTGGCTGACCGCCTTCGCGGGCCTCAACCTCCTGCAAAGCGGCTTCACGGGCTTCTGCCTGCCGGAGATCGTCCTCAAGAGGCTCGGCGTCGGTTGCCCCGTCAGCAAGGCCGGGGCGCGCGCGTGAGCGAGGCCATCCAGGTCGCCTGCCCATCGTGCCTGGCCGCGAACCGCGTGCCGGCCGGGCGCATGGGCGAGGACCCCAAGTGCGGCAAGTGCGGCGCGGCGCTCCTCGATGGCGCGCCCGCCGAGCTGGGCGAAGCGCAGCTCGAGCCGTTCGTGCAGCGCACGGAGCTTCCGGTGCTCGTGGACTTCTGGGCGCCCTGGTGCGGCCCCTGCCGCGCGATGGCGCCGCACTTCGAGCGCGCCGCGAAAAACCTCAAGGACCGCGTGCGGCTGGTGAAGGTCAATACCGAAGAGGCGCCCGGCCTTGCCGCGCGCTACGGCATCCGCGCGATCCCCACGCTGGTGCTGTTCAGGAACGGCGCTGAAGCCAAGCGCATGTCCGGTGCGCTCGACGCGGGAGCGCTGGAGCGATGGGCCGCATGAGGCTCCTCCTCGCGGCGCTCGCCGCAGCAGGCCTCGCGGCCTGCGGCGAGGCGCCCGCGCCCAAGCCCGCGGCCAAGGTGGAAACGGCGCTGAAGACCGCCGCGGTCGAATTGCGCGACATCGAGCTCACCACGTCTGCCGAGGCGGTGATGGAGGCGGTGCGCCAGTCCACGGTTTCGGCGCAGATCGCCGGCCGCATCGTCGAGCTGCGCTTCGACGTGGGCGACTACGTGAACAAGGGCGACGTCATCGTGAGGATCGACGAGCGCTCGGCGGCACGCGCGCTGGAGGCGAGCGAGGCGCAGGTGTTGGAGGCTCAGGCCGCGCTCGCCAACGCGCGCGCCCAGTATGAGCGCTCCAAGCAGCTCCTGGCGCAGAAGTTCATCAGCCAGGCCGCGCTCGACCAGGCCGAAGCCGCCTACAAGTCGGCGCAGGCGCGCGTGAGCGCGCTCGTCGCCGGCGCGGGCGCGGCAGCGACCGAGCGCAGCTTCGCCACCGTGGTCGCGCCCTACAGCGGTGTCGTGTCCGCGCGCCACGTGGAGCTCGGCGAGATGGCCTCGCCCGGCCGGCCGCTGATGACCGGCTTCGATCCTTCGACGCTGCGCGTCGTGGCCACCGTGCCGCAGGCGCAGGTGGCGGCGATCCAGGCGGGCGCGAAGGCGAGAATCGAGATTCCGTCGCTGGGCCGCTGGGTGGACGTGAAATCCATGACCATCGTGCCGCAGGCCGATCCGCGCACGCACACGACCCGCATCCGGCTCGATCTGCCGGCGGAAGTGCGCGGCGTCGTGCCGGGCGTCTACGCGCGTGCGCATTTCGTGGTGGGCAGGGCGCCGCGCCTCCTGGTGCCGCGCGCTGCCTTGCTGCGCCGGAGCGAAGTGACCGCCGTGTACGTCGTGGAGGCGAACGACCGCGCGGGCCTTCGACCGCAATTGCGTCAAGTTCGCCTGGGTGCCGCGGGCGATGAAGCGTCGGTCGAGGTGCTCGCGGGCCTGAAGGTCGGCGAGCGCGTCGCGCTGGAGCCGGTCAAGGCGGGCATCGCGCAGCCGGGGGCGTAGGGAGCCCCCCGACCATGGGCATCTCCGGCCGCATCGCGCGCTTCTTCCAGGCGTCGCAGCTCACGCCGCTGCTCGCGCTGGTGGCGTTCCTGATGGGCCTGTTTGCCGTGGCGGTGACGCCGCGCGAGGAGGAGCCGCAGATCAACGTCACCATGGCGAACGTCCTCGTGCCGTTCCCGGGGGCATCGGCGCGCGACGTCGAGACGCTGGTGGCCACGCCCGCCGAGCAGGTGCTCGCGCAGATGACCGGCATCGAGCACGTGTACTCGGTGTCGCGCCCCGGCATGGCGGTGCTCACGGTCCAGTTCAAGGTGGGCGTGCCGCACACCGAAGCGCTGGTGCGCCTGTACAACACCGTCAACTCCAACCGCGACTGGGTCTCGCCCAACCTCGGCATCGGCGAGCCCATCATCAAGCCCAAGGGCATCGACGACGTGCCGGTGGTCACACTCACGCTCTGGAGCGCCAACCCGGAGACGGGCGCCTTCGAGCTCGAACGCGCGGCGCACGCGGCCGAGGTGGAGCTCAAGCGCGTGGCGGGCACGCGCGAGGTGCAGACCCTCGGCGGCCCCGGGCGCGCCGTGCGCGTGCTGATGGACGTCGACCGCATGAACGCGCACGGCATCGCGCCGCTCGACCTGCGCAACGCCCTGCAGCTCGCCAACGTCTCGCTGCCCGCGGGCGGCATCGTGCGCGACAACCGCGAGGTGGTGGTCGAGACCAACAACTACCTCGAATCGGCGGCGGACGTCGCCAGCCTGGTGGTGGGCGCGCATGACGGGCGGCCGGTGTACGTGAGCGACGTGGCGCAGGTGGTGGACGGGCCGCTGCAGCCCGGGCGCTACGTGTGGACCGGGATCGGCGCGGGTGCCGCGGGCGCGGGCGCGCCAGCCGGCACCGAGCACCCGGCGGTCACGCTGCAGGTGACCAAGAAGCCCGGCGAGAACGCGGTGGACGTCGCCGAGCGCGTGCTCGCGCGCGCCGCGGAGCTGCGCGGCACGGTGATCCCCGACGACGTGCAGGCGAGCGTCACACGCAACTACGGCGCCACTGCCAACGACAAGGCGCAGCAGCTCATCAAAAAGCTCATCTTCGCCACGCTCTCGGTGATCGTGCTGGTCTTCGCCACGCTCGGCTGGCGCGAGGCGCTGATCGTCGGCATCGCGGTGCTGCTCACGCTCGCCACGACGCTGTTCGCCTCCTGGGCCTGGGGCTTCACGCTGAACAGGGTATCGCTGTTCGCGCTCATCTTCTCCATCGGCATTCTCGTCGACGACGCCATCGTGGTGGTGGAGAACATCCACCGTCGCCGGGCGCTCGAGGGCGGCGCGCTCAGCGGCATCATCCCGGACGCGGTGGACGAGGTGGGCGGGCCGACCATCCTCGCCACCTTCACCGTGATCGCGGCGCTGCTGCCGATGGCGTTCGTCAGCGGCCTGATGGGCCCCTACATGAGCCCGATCCCGATCAACGCCAGCATGGGAATGCTCATTTCGCTTGCCATCGCCTTCACGGTGACGCCGTGGCTCGCGCTCAAGTTCTTCAAGGCGGAGCACCCCGCGCACGGCGAGTCCGATCGCCTCGAGCGGCTCTCGCG
>DASTHP010000037.1:0-3935 GCA_035718125.1 Burkholderiales bacterium
CGTGCGCTTCACCGACCTCATGCAGTGGGTGATGGCGCTGCCCGGCTTCGACGACGATCCCAAGCACTGCGGCGAGAAGATCCTCGAGGCGATCCAGATGGCCTGGATCGACGAGGTCACCTAGAAAATCGGGGTCAGGGCCGAATTTCGCTTGCGAGACGAAATTCGGCCCTGACCCCGATTTTCTAGCCCGCCTCGTCGATCCAGGCCATCTGGATCGCCTCGAGGATCTTCTCGCCGCAGTGCTTCGGATCGTCGTCGAAGCCGGGCAGCGCCATCACCCACTGCATGAGGTCGGTGAAGCGCACGGTCTTCGGATCGGTGTCGGGGCGCGCCTCCGCCAGCGCGATGGCGACCTCCAACGTGTCCGTCCACTTCATTTCTTGCCCCCGCCTTCGCGCTCGTAGTTGATGGTGTATTTGGGAATCTCGATCGTGAGGTCGCCTTGCGCGATCCGCGCCTGGCAGGAAAGCCGCGAGGTGGCCTCCAGCCCCCAGGCCTTGTCGAGCAGGTCCTCCTCCTTCTCCTCGGCCGGCGCCAGCGAGCCGAAGCCTTCGCGCAGGACCACGTGGCACGTCGTGCACGCGCAGGACTTCTCGCAAGCGTGCTCGATGTCGATGTGGTTCTCGAGCAGCGCATCGCAGATCGACTTGCCGCTCGGCGCCTCGAATTCGGCGCCCTGCGGGCAGAGCGTCGCGTGCGGCAGCACCTTCAGTTTGGGCATCGGCGATCCGGCTGCGGCGTCAGAGGTCGAGGCTGGCGATCTTCTTGCCCGCGAGCGCGCGCTTCACGCCGGCGTCCATGCGGCGCCCGGCGAACTCCTCGGTGGCGCGATTGAGCGCCTCGCTCGCCTGGCGGATCGCCCGGTGGTCGCTTCCCGCCGCGACAGTGGCGAGCGCCGCCGTCTGCCGCTCGATCGCGGCGCGTTCCTCCGCGGACAAAAGCGCGCCGTCCGCGGCGAGCGCGCCGCGCACCGCTTCGATCAGGCGTTCGGCTTCCACCCGCGCCTCGTTCAGTGCGCGCGCGTGCATGTCGTCCTTCGCGTGCTCGAAGGAATCGCGCAGCATGCGCTCGACATCGGCATCGGCGAGGCCGTACGACGGCTTCACCACCACGGCGGCCTCCACTCCCGTGATCGCCTCCTTCGCCGCCACCGACAGCAGGCCGTCCGCGTCCACCTGGAAAGTGACGCGGATGCGCGCCGCGCCGGCCGCCATCGGCGGAATGCCCTTCAGCTCGAATCGGGCAAGCGAGCGGCAATCGGCCACCAGCTCGCGCTCGCCCTGCACCACGTGAAAGCTCATGCCGGTCTGGCCGTCCTTGAAGGTGGTGAACTCCTGTGCACGCGCCACCGGGATCGTCGAGTTGCGCGGGATGACCTTCTCCGCGAGGCCGCCCATGGTCTCCAGGCCGAGCGAGAGCGGGATCACGTCCAGCAGCAGCCAGTCCTCGCCCGCTGGCTTGTTGCCCGCGAGCACATTGGCTTGCATGGCGGCGCCGATCGCCACCACCTTGTCCGGGTCGAGGTTGTTGAGCGGGTCGCGCCGGAAGAATTCGCCCACCGCGCGCTGGATCTGCGGCATGCGCGTGGCACCGCCCACCATGACCACGCCCTTCACGTCCTCGACGGCGAGCGCGGCGTCGCGCAGCGCCTTGCGCATCGGGCCGAGCGCCTTGTGCACCAGGGTCTGCGTGATCTGGCAGAACTTCTCCGCGCTGAGCGCCACGTCCACCACCTCGCCGCCCGAAAGGCGCGCCGTGATGCGCGCCTCGGCGTGCGTGGTCAGGTACTCCTTCGCCTCGCGCGATTTCACCAGCAGCAGGCGCATGTCGCGCGCGTTGAGCGGCGGCAGCTTCGCCTCCTCCACCACCCAGCAGAACACGCGCTGGTCGAAGTCGTCGCCACCGAGCAGCGAGTCGCCGTTGGTCGCCACCACTTCGAACACGCCCTTGGACAGCCTGAGGATGGAGATGTCGAAAGTGCCGCCGCCAAGATCGAACACCGCGTACACGCCTTCCGCGGCGTTCTCCAGCCCATAGGCGATCGCCGCCGCGGTGGGCTCGTTGAGCAGCCGCAGCACGTTGAGGCCGGCGAGCTGCGCGGCATCCTTGGTCGCCTGGCGCTGCGCGTCGTCGAAGTAGGCCGGCACCGTGATCACGGCGCCCGCCAGCTCGCCGCCGAGGGCGAGCTCGGCGCGCTGGCGCAGCACCTTCAGGATCTCCGCGGACACCTCGACCGGGCTCTTGACGCCCGCCACGGTGCGCAGCTGCACCATGCCCGGGGCATCCGCGAAGTCGTAGGCCATGTGCTCGGCGTGGGCCACGTCCTTCAGGCCGCGCCCCATGAAGCGCTTCACCGAGGCGATGCTGTTCTTCGGGTCCTCGGCCTGCCGCGCCTGCGCGGGATACCCGACTTCGACGCGCCCGTCGGCGTGATAGCGCACGATGGAAGGCAGCAGCGCGCGGCCCTGCTCGTCGGGCAGCACGGCCGCCGCGCCGCTGCGCACGGTGGCCACCAGCGAATTGGTGGTGCCGAGGTCGATGCCTACCGCCAGCCGGTGCTGGTGGGGCGCGGCGGACTGACCCGGCTCAGAGATCTGCAGCAATGCCATGGCGGAGTCTCGCGGCGCGCCTATTCGACCTTGTCGAACGCCAAGTCGATCTCGGCTGCGAGCTTGTCGAGGAACATGAGCTTGCGTACCTCGCCCGCGGCCGCGCCGAAATCGCGCCTGGCGTCGATCAGCTCCTCGATGCCGCGCTCGAGCTGCCGCCGCTCGCGGCGCACCTCTTCCTGCAGTTGCTCGAGCGCTGCAGGCTCTCTCGCCTCGGCCAGCGCCTCGCGCAGCTCCAATTGCCGCACCAGGAACTCCGGCGGCATCTGCGTATTGGTCTCGAACGCCACGTCCACGCCGTGCAGCTCCAGGAGGTGCTTTGCCCTTTGCACCGGGCTCTTCAGGGTCCTGTAGGCCTCGTTGACGCGCGTGGTCCACTGCATCGAGGCGCGCCGCTCGGCGTCGCCCGCGTGCGCGAAGCGGTCCGGATGGACCCGCGACTGGATCTCGCGATAGGCCTGATCCAGCGCCGCCGCGTCCACCGCGAAGGCCGGCGCGAGTCCGAATAGCTCGAAATGGCTGCTCATGGCTGGCGGCAAAGCATCACGCCTTGCAGCGACGCGTCACGCGCCGCCGCACACGTATCCCGTGTGTCGGCCGGTCGCGCGAGCGTCGTGCAATCTGCGGGTTAGACGTTAAACGACTCGCCGCACCCGCATTGGTCCTTAACGTTGGGGTTGCTGAACTTGAACCCCTCGTTGAGGCCCTCGCGGGTGTAATCGAGCTGCGTGCCGTCGACGAACGGCAGGCTCTTGGCGTCCACCACCACCTTCACGCCGTGGCTCTCGAACAGCTGGTCGTCCGGGTTCACCGCGTCGGCGAACTCCAGCTTGTAGGCGAAGCCCGAGCAGCCGGAAGTCCGCACGCCGATGCGCAGCGCCACGCCCTTGCCACGCTTGGCAAAGAAGTTCTGCACGTGGCTTGCGGCCTTCTCGGTGAGCGTGACCGCCATCTCAGGCCGCCTTCTGCGCGGGCTTGGCAGCCTCCGCGTCGTGCTTCTTGCGGTAGTCCTCGATTGCCGCCTTGATCGCATCCTCCGCGAGGATCGAGCAGTGGATCTTCACCGGCGGCAGCGCCAGCTCCTCGGCGATCTGCGTGTTCTTGATGCCCGCCGCTTCGTCCAGGTGCTTGCCCTTCACCCACTCGGTGACCAGCGAGCTCGAGGCGATGGCCGAGCCGCAACCGTAGGTCTTGAAGCGCGCGTCCTCGATGACGCCGTCCTTGTTGACGCGGATCTGCAGCTTCATCACGTCGCCGCAGGCGGGCGCGCCGACCATGCCGGTGCCCACCGCCTCATCGTTCTTGTCGAACGAGCCGACGTTC
>DASTHP010000038.1:0-2833 GCA_035718125.1 Burkholderiales bacterium
GTGCTCGGCGAATGGCTGGGCTGGCGCGGCCGCTCTCGCGACCTCGTGCTGCTCGCCTTCGCAATGCTGGTGGCCGTGATGGGCATGCGCGCCGTGCTCGCGGTGTTCGCATGAGGCAGGGCTCGTCCTGGTGGGTGGCGCTCGTGCACCGCGTTTCCGGCATCGCGCTGGCGCTCTTTCTGCCCGCCCATTTCTGGGTGCTCGGCCAGGGACTGGCGATGGGCGGCTTTCTCAAATGGACCGAGCAGCCGCTCGTCAAGGCCGCGGAGTGGGGGCTGGTGGTGCTGCTCGCCGCTCACCTGGGCGGGGGGCTGCGCGTGCTGGCGCTCGAGTTCCTGCCCTGGCGCGACTGGCAGAAGTCGCTCGCCGCAGGGGCGGCGGCGCTCACCGTGGGCTGCGGCCTCGCGCTCGCCCTCGCGCTGTAAAATGTCCGGACAACACCAACGGAGGGGGATGCCATGAAAATTGCAAAGATCGCAGCACTCGCGGCGGGACTGCTCATCGCCGCCACGGCCGGCGCGCAGTCCTGGCCGCAGAAGCCGGTGCGCTTCATCGTGCCGTTCCCGCCGGGCGGCGCCACCGACATCTCCGCGCGGCTGCTCGGCCAGGAGCTGCAGGACATGTGGGGCCAGACCGTGGTCATCGAGAACCGCGGCGGCGCGGGCGGCGGCGTGGGCGCGGCGGAAGCGGCACGCGCGGCGGCGGACGGCTATACGCTGTTCTTCCCTTCCGGCTCGGTGGTGACCGCCAACCAGCACGTCTACGCCAAGCTCAACTACAACCCCGAGAAGGATTTCGTCCCGGTGACCAACGTGGTGTCGGGGCCGCAGGTACTGGTGGTACGCGCGGACTCGCCCCACAAGACGGTGAAGGACCTGATCGACGCGGCGAAGGCGCAGCCCGGCAAGTTCACCTTCGGCCACGCCGGCATCGGCTCGCAGACCCACCTCGCGGCGGAAAACTTCGTCAACGCGGCGAAGATCAACGCCATCGCGGTGCCCTACAAGGGCGAGGGCCCGGCGTTGACGGGCCTGGTGAGCGGCGACACCACCTTCGCCGTGACCAACGTCGCCGCCACCATCGGCCACATCAATTCGGGACGCCTGCGCGCGCTTGGCGTGACCAGCAAGAGCGAGTTCGCCCTGCTGCCCGGCGTTCCCGCCATCGCCAAGACGCTCCCTGGGTTCGAGAACACCGGCTGGTTCGGCATCGTGGCGCCCACCGGAACGCCGAACGAAGTCATCCAGAAGGTGTACCGCGACACCAAGAAGGCGCTCGAGTCCTCGCGCCTGAAGGCGCGCTTCTACGTGCAGGGCCTCGCGCCGGTGGGCAACTCGCCCGAGGAGATGGGCCGCGCGATGCAGGAGGAGTCCAAGCTCTGGGCGCGCGTGGTGAAGGAACGCAACATCCAAGTAAAGTGATTGTTGATCTAGGCCTGGTCGAGGAGGCGGCGAAGGAGCTGTACATCCGCGCGCTGAAGCGCCTGCCGCCGGATGTGAAGCAGGGGATCGACGCGCTCGCGAGGACCGAATCGGACGCGGGCGCGAAGCGCATGCTCGGCACTATGATTCGCAACATCAAGGTTGCCGAGGACACCGACAACCTTCTTTGCCAGGACACCGGCATCCCGATCTACAACGTGTGGATCGGGCGCGACGTGCAGGTGGACGGGGTCGCGCTCAAGGCGGCGATCCGCAAGGGCTGCGCGCGCTCCACGCGCGAGTACTCCTTCCGCTCTTCCATCGTGCACCCCACCACGCGCGTGAACCAACAGGATTCCACCGGCCGCGGCGTGCCGGTGATCCACGTCGATTTCACGGACGACCCCGAGACGCTCACCATCGAGATGGTGCCCAAGGGCTCGGGCTCGGAGAACAACTCCTGGCTGCGCATGGCGATTCCCGCCGAGGGCGTGGACGCCATCATGACTTTCGTCGTGGACTGCGTGCTCGAGGCGGGCGGCAAGACCTGCCCGCCGACCATCGTGGGCGTGGGCGTGGGCGGCACCGCGGACCTGTGCGTGCACCTCGCCAAGCTGGCGGCGACGCGGCCGCTGGGCTCGAAGTGCGACGATCCCGAGGGCGCGAAGCTCGAGGCGAGCCTCGGCGAGGCGGTGAACGCGCTCGGGGTGGGACCGCAGGGCCTGGGGGGCGATTCCACGGCCTTCGCGGTGCACGTGGAGACCGCGGCCACGCACATCACCATGAACCCGGTCGCGGTGAACATGCAGTGCCACTCGGCGCGGCGCGCGCGCGCCACGATCAGTCCCGAGGGAGTCGATTATGGCTACTAGATTGCTTGCCAGGCTCTTGCTGCTGCTGATGGCGCTCTGCCTGCCGGTGTCCGCGGCGGAAGTCGCCGGCGTGAGAATCGACGACAAGACACGTGTCGCGGGGGCGGAGCTGGCGTTGAAGGGCGCAGGAGTGCGCAAGCGCTACTTCGTGCAGGTCTATGCGATGGGCCTGTACGTCACGGACCGCCAGGCCGACCCGATCGCGCAGGGCGGCGCCAAGCGCGTCGCGATCCACATGCTGCGCGACGTGGATGCGGCGACCTTCGCCAAGGCGCTGGTGGACGGCATGCGCCCGAACCACGATGCGGTGACCATGCAGCTGCTCGAGCCGCGCATCGTGCAGTTGAACGCGATCATGAGCGAGATGCAGGAGGCGAGGAAAGGCATGGCGATCCTGCTCGACTGGGTGCCCGGCGCCGGCACCCAGGTGACGATCCAGGGCAAGCCCGCGGGCAAGCCGATCGAGGGCGAGGACTTCTACCGCGCGCTGCTCAGGATCTGGCTGGGCGAGAAGCCCGTGCAGGACGACCTGAAGAAGGC
>DASTHP010000039.1:0-13096 GCA_035718125.1 Burkholderiales bacterium
GCGCCCTTGGGCGCGCCCGTCGTGCCGCTGGTGTAGATGATGAGGGCGGGATCGTCCGCCGCGGTGTCCACGAGGCGGAACGCCGCGCTCGCCTTCGCGAGCAGCGCCTCCCAGGGATGCACGCCACTCTCGCGCGCGCCGCCCACGCCGATGACGTGGCGCAATTGCGAGAGCTTGCCGCGCACCGCCCACAGGTTGGCGATCGTCGTGGGCTCCACGATGGCGACGCTCGCGCCCGCGTGCTCCATGCGGTATTCGAGCGCGTCGGGGCCAAAGAGGTGCGACAAGGGCAGCGCCACCGCGCCCATCTGGAAAATCGCCATGTAGGCGATCGCCGACTCGGGGCGCTGGGGCAGCAGCAGCGCCACGCGGTCGCCCCTTTGCACGCCAAGCGCCGCCAGCGCGTTCGACAGGCGGTTCGCCTGCTGCTGGATGTCCCAGAAGCTGTAGGCCGCCGTCGCCCCGGACTCGTCCTCCCAATACAGGGCGAAGCGCGAGCGGTCGGCGGCCCATTGCCCGCAGCAGGCCTGCGCGATGTTGTAGCGGGCCGGGACGTTCCAGCGGAACTGGCGGTAGAGCGCGTCGTACCGGTCGGCCATCGCGCGCATTCTATACTTCGCTCATGGCGCTCAAGGCCCTGGTGTTCGACGCGTACGGCACGCTCTTCGACGTGCATAGCGTGGTGCGGCGCAGCGAGCAGTTCTGGCCGGGCAAAGGCGCCGCCCTCTCGCAGCTCTGGCGCACCAAGCAATTGGAGTACACCTGGCAGCGCAGCCTCATGCGGCGCTACGTCCCCTTCTCTCAGGTCACACGCGAGGCGCTCGAGTACGCCTGCGCGACGCTGGGCCTGCAACTCGACGCCACACGTGCCGACGGCCTGATGCAGGAGTACCTGCGGCTCGCCACCTATCCCGAAGTTCCGGCCGCACTGTCGGCGATGCGCGTACGCAAAGCCATCCTGTCGAACGGCTCACCCGACATGCTCGAGCCGCTGGTCAAGCACTCGGGCCTCGCGCTCGATGCCGTGCTGAGCGTGGACGCGGTGAAGATCTTCAAGCCGGCGCCCGAGGTGTACCAGCTCGCCGTGGACCGCCTCGGCCTGCCGAAGGATGACATCGGCTTCGTCTCCTCCAACTGCTGGGACGCGCTCGGCGCCAAGTCCTTCGGCTTCCGGGTGTACTGGATCAACCGGCTCAAGGCGCCGGTGGATGCGCTCGGCTTCCAGCCCGACCGCATCGTGCAGGGCGCGCATGAAGTTCTGCTCTAACTGCGCCTCCCCCGTCGTCAAGCGCATCCCGCCGGGGGACAACGTGCCGCGCTGGGTATGCGACGCCTGCGGTGAAATCCATTACCAGAACCCGAAGCTGGTGGTGGGCGCCGTGCCGGAATGGGACGGGCGCCTGCTGCTCTGCCGCCGCGCCATCGAGCCGCGCTATGGCTACTGGACGCTGCCCGCGGGCTTCATGGAGAACGACGAGACTGCCGGGCAGGCGGCGCTGCGCGAAACCCTGGAGGAGGCAGGCGCGCGCATCGAGCTGCTGGCGCCCTACTCGCTGATCTCGGTGCCCTACGTGAACCAGGTGCACCTCTTCTACCGCGCGCGCCTCCTCGACCTCGAATTCCGGCCCGGCGAGGAAAGCCTGGAGGTGGCGCTCTACGAGGAAGCGCAGATGCCCTGGAAGGACATCGCCTTCCGTACCGTAGGGCTCACACTCAAGCACTGGTTCGCCGATCGCAAGGCGGGCGCCTTCGGCTTTCACGCAGAAGACGTCGCGCCCCGATAAAAGGTATGCTTTCCCGTGGTGCGCCCGCGCACCAACCTTGGGAGGGGTCCGCATGATCGCTCGTACGCTGCAAGCGCTGCTGCCTGTACTGTTGCTGATTTTCGCGCCCTGCGCCGGTGCGGCCGAGCCGCCCAAGCCGGATTCCGCCAACACCGCATGGATGATCACGGCCTCGGTGCTGGTGCTGTTCATGACGCTGCCGGGACTTGCCCTCTTCTACGCGGGCCTGGTGCGCGCGAAGAACGTGCTCTCGGTGCTGATGCAGTGCTTCGCGATCACCTGCATGGTGACGCTCGCCTGGGTCGTGGTGGGCTACAGCATCGCTTTCGGCGACGGCGGCGGCGCCAATGCCTGGTTCGGCGGCTTCGGCAAGTCGTTTCTCGCCGGCATGGACGTGAAGGCGGTGAAAGGCACCATCCCCGAAACGGTGTTCGCCATGTTCCAGCTCACCTTCGCCATCATCACGCCGGCGCTGGTGATCGGCGCCTACGCCGAGCGCGTGCGCTTTGGCGGGATGCTCCTGTTCAGCCTCCTGTGGCTGCTGCTCGTCTACTGCCCGATCGCGCACTGGGTATGGGGCGACGGCTGGCTGCAGAAGATGGGCGTGATGGACTTCGCCGGCGGCCTGGTCGTGCACCTGAACGCCGGCATGGCGGCGCTGGTGTGCGCGCTGGTGCTGGGCAAGCGCAAGGGCTTCCCCGATACGGCGATGCCGCCGCACAACATGACCATGACGGTGACCGGCGCCTGCATGCTGTGGGTGGGCTGGTTCGGCTTCAACGCCGGCAGCGCGCTCGCGGCCGACGGTGCGGCCGGCATGGCGATGCTGGTCACCCACATCGGCGCGGCCACCGGCGCGCTCGCGTGGCTGATCTGCGAGCGCATCCGCTACGGCAAGCCTTCGGCGCTCGGCATCGTCACCGGCATGGTGGCGGGGCTCGGCACCATCACCCCGGCTTCCGGCTTCGTAGGGCCGCTCGGCGCCATCGCCATCGGCGCGGCTGCGGGTGTCGTCTGCTTCATCGCCACCAGCTACCTCAAGCGCTCGCTCGGCGTCGACGATTCGCTGGACGTGTTCCCGGTGCACGGCGTGGGCGGCATCCTGGGCACGCTGCTCACCGGGGTGTTCGTGTCCGCTGCGCTGGGCGGCATCGGCTATCCCGAGAAGATGACGATGGGCGGCCAGCTCGGCGTGCAGTTCGTCGGCGTGCTGGCGGTGGGCGCCTGGTCGGGCATCGTGACCTGGATCCTCCTCAAAGTGACAGACGCGATGGTGGGCATGCGCGTGGAGAGCGACGAGGAAACCGAGGGTCTCGACACCGTCCTGCACAACGAGAAGGGCTACAACCTCTAGGACGGGGTCAGACCCAGGTTTTCTCGCCTTTGGGTCTGACCCCGATTCTCTCCGGCACACGCTGCTTGCCGTCCAATTGGTCGGGTTTCGGAAAGTGACATCGCGGCCGCTTCATGCTCTCCTTTCCATAGTCGCCTGCCTGGGCTCGACCGTTCCGGCGGTAGCAGAAGAAACGGCGGGCGCCCCGTTGTCGACGCTCCGGCAAGGTGGAGTCGTCTCGTGCCAGCCGGTGCTGCCGTACTTCTGCGAGAACATCCACGTGAGATGCAGCAGGCGAACGTCTGTTCCGACGTTCCCGTTCAGGCTTCGCGTCACGGCCAGCGTGGGTTCGCTCGAGCCCGCATCGGCGGCGGAAGATGTCCAACCCAGGTACGCGAACACCATCGTCGAGTGGGACAAGGACGATGATCACGTCCTGCTGTTGCCGAAGGCGTCGAACGGCTACCTCAAGGTTTTCTCCGACGGCAAGTACATCTTCAGGCACTATGTCCAGGACGCCGGGGTCATGTCACTTGGCTACTGCAAGTAGTGCGACCCCGCGCTCAAAGGCAACGGGAAAGAAAATCGGGGTCAGACCCAAAGGCGGGAAAACCTGGGTCTGACCCCGATTTTCTTCGCGGCGCTTGAGGCTAGAATCCCGCGCATGGAGCGTCGCGAGTTCCTTCGTTTCTGCGCCGCATCGGCGGCGGCCACCGCAGCGTCGGCCGGCCCCGCGCTCGCCGCCGACGCAAGGGCGCAGCTCTACGGCAAGGCGAAGCTGGTGGGAGCCGACGGCGCGCCGTTGCGCGCCAAGGCCATTCCCGCCCACCGCAACCTGATCTTTCACTACCCCTACGCTTCGACGCCCTGCTTCCTGCTCAACCTGGGACGCCCGGCGAAGGCTTCGGCCGCGCTCAGAACGGCGGACGACCGGCCCTACGAATGGCGCGGCGGCGTCGGCGCGCAGCGCTCGATCGTCGCCTACTCCGCGATCTGCGCGCACCAGCTCACCTACCCGACGCGCGACATCAGCTTCATCAGCTTCCGCGCCGAGACGAGCGCGCGCAACAAGCACGCGAACGTCATCCACTGCTGCTCGGAGCACAGCCAGTACGACCCCGCCGAGGGCGGCCGCGTGCTCGCCGGGCCGGCGCCGCAGCCGCTCGCGGCGATCCTGCTCGAGCACGACGCCGCCACCGACGAATTGACCGCGGTCGGCACGCTCGGCGGCGAGATGTTCAACGCGTTCTTCGCCAAGTACGAGTTCCGGCTCGCCCTCGACAACGGCGGCCAGGCGAAGCGCCCCGTCGCCGGCACCACCGCGGTCACCCCGCTGGAGCACTACTGCCGGCAGCAGGTGAAGTGCTGAAGTGGCTCGATCCCGGCGAGCCGTTCCCGCCGGTCGAGAAAGCCCTCAAGGATCCCAGCGGCCTGCTCGCGGCGGGCGGCGACCTGTCGAGCGAGCGCCTGCTGGCGGCCTACCGGCGCGGCATCTTTCCCTGGTACACGGGCGACGAGCCGATCCTGTGGTGGTCGCCGGATCCGCGCATGGTGCTGTACTGCGCAGAGCTCAAGGTGAGCCGCTCGCTCGCCAAGAGCACGCGCAACAGGGGCTACGAGGTGCGCGTCGACACGGCCTTTCGCGAGGTGCTCAGCGGCTGTGCCGGCGCGCGCCGCGACGGCGGCGGCACCTGGCTCAGCGAGGACATGCGCAAGGCCTATTTCGCCCTGCACCGCGCGGGCTACGCGCACAGTTTCGAGACCTGGCGCAAGGGCGAGCTGCTCGGGGGCCTGTACGGCGTGGCACTCGGCCGGATGTTCTACGGGGAATCCATGTTCTCGCGCGCCACCGACGCCTCCAAGGTGGCGCTCGTGGTGCTGGTGGAGGAGTTGCGCGCGCGCAGCTTTCCGCTCATCGACTGCCAGGTGAGAACGCCGCTGCTGGCGTCGCTCGGCGCGCGTGAAATACCACGCAGGTCGTTTTTGCGCGAAATCACAGCGTTGGTAAACTACGAGCAGGCTCCTGGGAAATGGACACGTCTAACGGAACCCAATGTCCCGGCTGAATGACCTGCCGCATGCGGTACTGCAGTTCTACGTCACCGCGCCCTATCCGTGCAGCTACCTGCCGGAGCGGATGGCGCGTTCGCAGGTCGCCACCCCCAGCCACCTGATCAACACCGAGCTCTACGGCGACCTGGTCAAGTCGGGCTTCCGCCGCAGCGGCATCTTCACCTACCGCCCGCACTGCGACAGTTGCCGCGCCTGCGTGCCGGTGCGCATCCCGGTCGCGGAGTTCGTCGCCAACCGCTCGCAGCGCCGCGCCTGGAAGGAGCACGCGGGGCTCACGGCGCACGTGCAGCCGCTCAAGTTCCGGCTGGAGCACTACGCGCTGTACCTGCGCTACCAGTCGCGACGGCACTCGGGCGGCGGCATGGACAACGACAGCCGCGACCAGTACTCGCACTTCCTGCTGCAGAGCCGCGTCGACACGCGCCTGGTGGAATTCCGCGACCAGGGCCAGCTCGCCATGGTGTCGATCGTGGACTTCCTGCCCGACGGCCTGTCTTCCGTCTACACCTTCTTCGAGCCCGACCGGCGCGGCGCGAGCTTCGGCACCTACAACGTGATCTGGCAGATCGAGTCCTGCCGCGCCGCGGGGCTGCCGTACCTGTACCTGGGCTACTGGATCCGCGAGAGCCCGAAGATGGCGTACAAGTCCCGCTTCATGCCGATCGAGGGCTTCACCGGCGGCGGCTGGCGGCGCTTGAGCGAGAGCGACCTCGCGCGCATGCGGTTCTAGGACCCGCCGCGTTGCTCTACGCGCTCGCGCGGCCCCTCCTCTTCGCGCTCGACCCGGAAACCGCCCATTCGCTGACGCTCGAGCTGGCCGATGCGCCGTTGCGCTTCGGCCTGCTGCGCGTGGCGCGCGTGCCCGGCGCCCCGGTGAGGGCCATGGGCCTCGATTTCCCCAACCCGGTGGGACTCGCCGCGGGCCTGGACAAGAGCGGTGCGCACGTCGATGCGCTCGCCAAGCTCGGCTTCGGCTTCATCGAGGTCGGCACCGTGACGCCGCGGCCGCAGCCCGGCAACCCGAGGCCGCGCCTGTTTCGCCTGCCCGCGGCGCAGGCGCTGGTGAACCGCATGGGCTTCAACAGCGTCGGGCTCGACGAGTTCATGGAGAACCTCGGCCGCGCGAGCTGGCGCGGCGTGCTCGGCATCAACATCGGCAAGAACGCCGACACGCCCATCGAGCGCGCGGCGGACGATTACGCGGCGTGCCTGGAGCGCGTGTACACGCGCGCGAGCTACGTCGCCGTGAACGTGTCTTCGCCCAACACGAAGAACCTGCGCGAGCTGCAGGAAGACCACGCGCTCGACGCGCTGCTCGCGCGCCTTTCCGCGCTCCGGCAGCGTCTTGCGGACCGGCATGGCCGGCGCGTGCCGCTCGCCTTGAAAGTGGCGCCCGACCTGGAGGGCGGCCAGGTCGGCGCCATCGCCGATGCCGTGCGCCGCCACGGCATCGAGGCGGTGATCGCCACCAATACCTCGATCTCCCGCGACGGCGTGCAGGGCCTGCGTCACGCCGAAGAAGCGGGCGGCCTCTCGGGCGCCCCGATCCGCGCGCGCGCGACCGCCACGCTCGCCGCGCTCGCCGGTGCGCTGAAGGGAGAGGCCGTGCTCGTCGGCGTGGGCGGCATCCTGAGCGGCGCAGACGCCACGGGTAAGCTCGACGCCGGCGCTACACTGGTGCAGTTGTACACAGGGCTCGTCTATCGCGGCCCCGACCTGGTCGGCGAATGCATATCGGACTGCCGAAAGAGATCAAGGACGACGAGTTCCGCGTCGTGCTGACGCCCGAGGCTGCAGGCGCGCTCGTGCGTGCGGGCCACGCCGTCACGCTGCAGCCGGGCGCGGGCGCGGGTGCCGGCTTCGCCGACGCCGAGTACGCCGCCGCCGGCGCGCAGCCCGGCGATCCGTGGGCCGCGACGCTGATCGTCAAGGTGAAGGAGCTGCAGCCTTCCGAGTACGGGCGCGCCCGCGCCGGGCAGACCTACTTCGGCTTCCACCATTTCGGGCCCGACCACGCGCAGCTCGACGCCGCGCTCCGCTCGGGCGCGACCTACGCGGCCTTCGAGACCGTCGGCGAGCTCGACCGCAGCCTGCCGATCCTCGCGCCGATGTCGGCGATCGCCGGGCGGCTCGCGGTGCAGGCGGGCGCCTGGTTCCTGCAGAAGCCCAACGGCGGCTCGGGCATCCTGCTGCCCGGGGTCGCCGACGTGCCGGGGGCGCGCGTGCTGATCGTCGGCGCGGGCAACGTGGGGTCCAATGCGCTCGCGGTGGCAAGCGGCATGGGCGCGCAAGTGCGCGTGTTCGACCGCAGTCCGCGGCGCTTTGCCGAGCTGCAGGCGCGCCACCCGCGCGCGCGCTTCGACTCGGATCCGTCACTGCTCGCCGGCGCCGTGGCGGAAGCCGACCTTGCCATCGGCGCGGTGCTCGTTCCCGGCGGCCTCGCGCCGAAAGTCTTCACGCGCGCCATGCTCGCGCGCATGCGCCCCGGCTCGGTGCTGGTGGACGTGGCCATCGACCAGGGCGGCTGCGCCGAGACCTCGCGTCCCACGCGCCACAGCGCGCCGACCTACGTCGAGGAAGGCGTGGTGCACTACTGCGTGCCGAACATGCCCTCGGCCTGCGCGCGGACCGCGAGCCTTGCGCTATCCCGGGCGGCGCTGCCCTGGGTGCTCGAACTCGCCGCCGGCAAGGTTTCGCCCGCGCTGCGCACGGCGTTCCAGGTGCGCCGCGGCAAGGTCTTGCACGCGCAGCTCGCGCGCGACACGGGCTTGCCCTGCGAGACGCCGTGAAGCGCGCCCTGGTGGCCCTCATCGACGAGGCGCGCTGCATCGGCTGCGTGCGCTGCATCGATGCCTGTCCCGTCGATGCGATCGTGGGCGCCCGCGGCCTGATGCACACGGTGGTCGCGCCCCTATGCACCGGATGCCGGCTGTGCGTGCCGCCCTGCCCGGTCGATTGCATCGCCATGGTGCCGGCGCGCGCGCCCTGGGACGCGGCGGACGCGCGCGCGGCCAAACGGCGCGCCGCGCAGCGCAAGCGCCGCCTCGAGCGGCTGGCCCCGCGCACCCAGGCGGATCCGGCGCGCCGCCGCGAAATCCTCGCCGCCGCGCTCGCACGCGCCCGCCGCCGGTGAATCCCGCGCGGCGCTTCCAGATCTACAGCCGGCTGCGGGAGCAGAATCCGCGGCCGCAGAGCGAGCTCGACCACGGCAGCCCCTACGAGCTGCTGGTGGCCGTGGTGCTCTCGGCGCAGGCGACCGACAAGTCGGTCAACCTCGCCACCGCGAAGCTCTTTCCCATCGCCCGCACGCCGCAGGCGATGGTCGGCCTGGGCGAAGCGCGCCTCGCCGAGCTGATCCGCACCATCGGCCTCTATCGCACCAAGGCGAAGAACGTGATCGCGCTCTCGCAGCTGCTCCTCCAGCGCCACGGCGGCGAGGTGCCCGCCGATCGGGCCGCGCTCGAGGCGCTGCCCGGGGTGGGGCGCAAGACCGCGAACGTGGTGCTGAACGTTGCCTTCGGCGAGCCCACCATCGCGGTGGACACGCACATTTTCCGCGTGGCCAACCGCACCGGCCTCGCGCCGGGCAAGGACCCGCAGGCCGTGGAACAAAGGCTGCTCAAGTTCACCCCCGAGGAATTCCGCCTGCACGCCCATCACTGGCTGATCCTGCACGGGCGCTACGTCTGCGTGGCACGCAAGCCGCGCTGCCCCGGGTGCGTGATCCGCGACCTGTGCGAGTTCCGGGCAAAGACGCGGGAGCGCAAGGCATGAGCGCGCGCGCGCCACTGCGCAGCCTGCGCGAGCCGCTCGCCGCGCTCGCGATCGCGCTCGGCTTGCTGTACGCGATCTGGTTCGCCGGGCGCGCGCCGGTGGCGCCGCACCACGTGCTCGGCGAGCTGCTCGACTTGCGCAGCTTTCCGTCGATGGGCTGGCTCGAGAGCTTCGCCGGCCTGTGGCAGGGCGCAGCGCTCGCGCTCGCGGCCGTGCCGCGCTGGCCGCTGCGCCGGCGGCTCGTCCTGCTCGCCGCCGGCGTGGCACTCGCGGTCGCCTACCAGGTTGCGATCGGCAGGCCGCAGTGGTGGCTGTACGCGTATTCCTTCCTTGCGGGCGCGGGCCTCGTGGCCGCAGGCTTCTTCGCGCACGAGGCGCTGCGCGGCACCGAGCGCCGCCACGCCGCCTACATCCTGGCCGGCTTGGTGGCGTTCGCCGCGTACGGCATGGTGACCAAGACCTATCTCATCCATTCGTCGGTGCAGGCGGCGCCCGTGCTCGACTGGAGCGCGCTCAAGCTCGATGCGGCCGCATTCGGCTTCTCCCCGAGCGCCTGGGCAGTGCGGGCTGCGGCGCCCGGGTCGGCCCTGCGGATCACGCTCGCCATAGCCTACGAGCTGCTGCCCCTCGCGATGCTGCTGGTCTTCGCGCTCGAAGTGCGCGACCCGCGCCGGCTGCCCTTCAGCCTGTTCCGCGGCGTGTTTGCCTGCGGCTTCGGCGCCGCGCTCCTGTATGCCCTGACACCGGTCACGGGTCCGGCCTACGCGCTCGGCGCGGCATTTCCCGATGAGTTGGCGCCGCTCCTGGCGCGCGCGCCCGCTCTGCTCGCCACGCCCGCGACCATGTTCGCGCCCCGCAATGCCTTTCCGTCCTTTCATCTCGCCTGGGCGCTGGTGGCGCTGCTGCTCGCCTGGCGCTTCGGCTGGCCGGCGCGCGCGGGCTTCGGCCTGTATGCGCTGCTCATCGCGGCGGCGACCCTGGCGCTCGGCGAGCACTACTTGATCGACCTGGTCGCCGCCCTGCCCGTGCTCGCGGCGATCGTTGCGCTGTGCATCGAGCGCGTGAGCTGGCGCTCGCCGGTACGGCGCCAGGCGCTCGCCGGCGGCATCGTCCTGTACCTCGTCTGGGTGGTGCTGCTGCAACCGTCTTGGGCGCAGGCGGTCGCGGGCTGGCCGCTCGCGCTCTCCGCCTGGTGCGCCGCCAACGTGGCGGCGGGGGTGTATTGGCTGCGCGCTCTGCTCGGCGAATGGGAGCGTGGCGGCGCCGGCCAAGGCGGAGAGCGGCCGCAGGGCGCCGTGAAAGCGAGCGTGCCATGAAGCCCGCCCACGCGGAACGCCGCGTCCTGCCGGAGGCGCAGCTCTACGCCATCTTCTTCATCTCCGGCTTCGCGGCGATCCTCTACCAGCTCATCTGGCAGCGGGCGCTGTTCACGCTCTACGGCACCAGCTCCGAATCGGTGACCGTCGTCGTCACCGTGTTCATGCTCGGCCTGGGCCTGGGCAGCCTGGCGGGCGGCGCGCTCTCGCGCGACCCGCGGCTGCCGCTGCCGGTGCTGTTCGCGCTCGCCGAGGTCGCGATCGGCGCGTTCGGCCTGGCGTCGCTGCCGCTATTCCGCTGGGTCGCCGCGCTCACGCCGGCCGCCGCGGGGATGGAGGTCGGCCTGCCCGCCTTCGCGCTGCTGCTCGTGCCCACGCTGTGCATGGGCGCCACGCTGCCGCTGCTCGCGGCGTACGCCATCGCGCGCCTGCACAGCGTAGGCCGCGCGCTCGGCATGCTGTACTTCGTGAACACGCTCGGCTCGGCGGCCGGCTGCGTCGCCGCGGCCGTCTACGCGTTCGGCGCGCTCGGGCAGTCGGGCAGCGTGCAGCTCGCAGCGGCGGCCAACTTCGCCGCGGCGGCGTGGGTGCTCGCCGCCGCGCGCAGGGCGCGCCACAACGCATGAGCCTCGCCTACCTGCTCGCGTTCGCCTCGGGGTTCATCGCGCTGTCGCACGAGATCCTCTGGTACCGCGTTTATTCCTACGCCTCGCAGGGAGCCGCCGACGCCTTTGCGCTGATGCTCGGCGCGTACCTGGCGGGCATCGCTTTCGGCGCCTACGCAGCGCGCGCACTTTGCCGCGACGGCACACTGCCGTTGCGCGCAGTGGCGTGGCTGCTCGCGGGCAGCTGCCTCGCGTACCTGGTGCCCCCTGCCATCGCTGGCGCGTTGACCCTCGTGGAATCCTGGGAGCTCACGCTGCCGGCGACCGCCCTGGCGGCGGCGCTGCTCGGCGCCGTATTCCCGCTGGTGGGCCATGCCTTCATCGCGCCCGACGCGCGCTCGGGCAGCCGCGTCTCCTTCCTCTACGTGGCCAACATCCTCGGTTCGGTCGCCGGCAGCCTCGGCACGGGCTTCGTGCTGCTCGACCGCTGGCCGCTCGCCACCGTGGCCTGGCTGCTCGCCTGCGCGAGCCTCGCCTGCGCGGCAGCGCTCACGGCCGCTCGCGGCGTGCGCGGCATGACACTCGCGGCCACCGTCGCGCTTTGCGTGCTCGGTGCCGCTGCACTGCAGGCGCTCGGGCCGGCGCTGTACGGCTCGCTCTACGAGAAGCTGCAGTTCCAGTCCGGCTACCGGCCCGGCGAGCGCTTCGCCCTCACCATCGAGAACAAGAGCGGCGTCATCGCCGTGGGCCGGGAGGGCACCGTCTACGGCGGCGGCACCTTCGACGGCACTGTGAATACCACGCTGTACAACGATACCAACGCCATCGTGCGCGCCTACGTGCTGGCCGGGATGCATGCCGCGCCGCGCGAAGTGTTCATGGTCGGGTTGAGCTCGGGCTCCTGGGCCAACGTCATCGCCGATCACCCGCGCGTGGAGCGCCTGACGATCGTCGAGATCAACCCGGGCTACCTGAAGCTGCTCGAGCACTACCCGGAGGTCGCGGGCCTGCTGAAGCATCCCAAGGTGCACATCGAGATCGACGACGCGCGCCGCTGGCTGGTGCGCCATGCCGAGCGCCGATTCGACCTGATCATCTCCAACAACACCCTGCACTGGCGCGCGCACATGAGCAACCTGCTGTCGGTGGAGTTCACCGAGCTGGTGCGCTCGCGCCTGCGACCGGGCGGGGTGTACTACTTCAATGCCACGGCTTCGGCGCGCGCCGTTGGCACCGCCGCTGCGGTGTTCCCCCACCTGGTCGCCTTCCACAACTGCGTTGCCGCGAGCAGCGCGCCGCTTGCGTTCGACCGCGGGCTCTGGGCGCAGGTGATGCGCGACTACGTCGTCGCCGGACACAGCCCGCTCGGCGGGCGCATCAGCGAGCAGTCGGTGCTCGATCGCATCGACAGGCTGCTGGTGCCGGGGCCGGCACTGCGCGCGCGCATCGCCAATGTGGCGCTCATCACGGACGACAACATGGGAAGCGAATGGTGATGACGCGGCGCCGGGCGCGCCGCGGGTTACTGCCTGCAGGCTAGCGCTGGAAGTGCAGGTTGGACTTCTGGCTCGCGAACCAGGCCGCGAGGTCCGCGATGTCCTGGCTGCTCAGCGAAGCGGCGAAGCCCTTCATGATCGCGTTGTTGCGCTTGCCCGTCTTGTAGTCCTTCAGCGCCTTGGCCAGGTAGTCCTGGTGCTGGCCGGCGAGCACCGGGTTCTCGGGTGCAGTGGGCTTGTTGCCCTCCGGCCCATGGCAGGCCGCGCACACTTGCGCCGCCTTGGTCTTGCCGGCCTCGGCATTGCCCGCCGCCTGCGCGGCGCCGGCGAACGCCAGCGCGAGAATGGTCAGCAGCGCGCGCCTCATTTGCCGCTCCCCCCGTAATAGGCCGCGAGCTCTTCCATGTCCTTGTCGCTCAAGCCCGCCGCGATGCCGCGCATCGAGGGGTGGCTGCGCTCACCCGAGCGGTATGCCTTGAGCGCATTGAGCAGGTACACCGGGCTCTGCCCGCCCAGCTTCGGCACGTGGTAGACCTCGGGATACGCGGTCTTGTAGCCCGGGATGCCGTGGCAGCCCGCGCACATCGACAGATGGTTCTTCAGCGGGCTGGCGGCGGGCTGCTGCGCCAGCGCCGCGCCGCTCAAGGCGGCGAGCGCGGCGGCGAGAGCGGTGCGAGTGAGAGTGTGCATGGTCCGGGGATCGAAAAGTCCGCGC
>DASTHP010000040.1:0-2123 GCA_035718125.1 Burkholderiales bacterium
TTGAACACCGCGCCCACGCCGGTGGTCACCGCGCAGCCCACCAGCGCCGCGCGGTCGAGCGGGATCTTCGGGTCGATCTTCACCACGTTGTCCACCGACAGCGTCGCGTACTCCGCCATCACGCCGCAGCCGGAGAAGATGCCGAGCGGCTTGCCGGCGCGATCCTTCACGCGCGGCGTGCCCTCCGGCGTGCTGGTCAACGCCTTGCCCTGCTCGACGCACAGCACCGGGCGCCCGCCCGAGCAGAAGCGACACTTGCCGCACATGTAGATGAACGAGGCGACCACGTGGTCGCCGACGGCAAGCGCAGTGACGCCCTCGCCCACCTCGACCACCTCGCCCGCCCCCTCGTGCCCGAGCACCAGCGGCGGCGGCAGCGCGATGGTGCCGTTGGTGGCGGAGAGGTCCGAATGGCACACGCCGCAGGCGGCGATCTTCACCATCACCTCGCCGCGCTTGGGCGAGTCGACGGTGATCTCCTCGACCACCACGGGCTTGTTCAGTTCACGGCAGATTGCGGCCTTGCCGGTGCGGGACATTCGGACTCTCCGATCACTTTTTGAGATCGTGCCGAGTATAGCTCGCACACTTGAGGCTTCTGCGTGGCGTTCTGCGCACCCGCCGGCTATTTCCAGCCGCCCCGCAGTTCCGCCACCCGCGCCTGCAATGCTTCCGGCGTCGCCTGCGCCGCCGGCACCAGGTCCCCCACTGCGAGGCCGATCTTCGCGAACGGCCGCAGCCGCCAGGGCCTGCTCATCGCCGCGCCGTCCTTGCGCGAGAAGAACGAGCCCCACAGGCCGCGCAGCGCGATCGGCACCACCGGCACCGGCGTCTCCTCCAGGATGCGCTTCACGCCCGGGCGGAACGGATACAAGTCGCCGGTGTCGGTCAGCTTGCCTTCGGGGAAGATGCACACCACGTCGCCGGCGCGCAGGGCCAGCGCCACTTCAGCGAAGGCGCGCTCCATCATCGCCGCATCCTCCTTCGCGGAGGCGATGGGGATCGCCTTGCCGGTACGGAACACGAAGTTGAGCACCGGGACCTTGAAGATGCGGTGGTCCATCACGAAGCGCACCGGCCGCCGGCAGGCGGCGGCGATGACCAGCGCGTCGACGAAGCTGACGTGGTTGGCCACGATGAGCGCCGGGCCTTCGTCGGGGATGCGCTCGAGACCCGACTTCTCCAGACGGTACACCGAGTGCACCAGCAGCCAGACGAGAAAGCGCATCAGGAACTCGGGCAGCAGCAGGTAGATGTAGAGCGCCACCGCCGCGTTGAGCAGCGCGGTGACCAGGATCAGCTGCGGGATGGTGAGCCCGGCGGCGAACAGGCCGATGGCGAGCGCGGCGGCGGCGACGATGAACGCGGCGTTGAGGATGTTGTTGCCGGCGATGATGCGCGAGCGGTGCGCCGGGTCGCTGCGCGTCTGCACCAGGGCGTAGAGCGGCACGATGTAGAAGCCGCCGAACAGGCCGATCAGGAACAGATCGACGAGCATGCGCCAGTGCGTGGCGTCGCGCGCGAACTCGGCGAGCGTCTGCGGCCCGTGCGGCGCGTGCAGCTCCGCGGCGAGCCACAGGTCAACGCCGAACAGGGTGAGGCCGATCGAGCCGAAGGGCACCAGGCCGATTTCCACCTTCCTGCCCGAGAGCCGCTCGCACAGGAGCGAGCCGGCGCCGATGCCCACCGAGAACACGACGAGCAGCAGCGTCACCACGTGCTCGCTCGCCGCGAGCACGTTGCGCGAGAGGTTGGGGAACTGGGTGATGAACATCGCGCCGTAGAACCAGAACCACGAGATGCCGAGGATCGAGAGCCACACGGTGCGGTTCTGCGCCGTGAACCTGAGGTTGCGCCAGGTCTCGGTGATGGGGTTCCAGTTGATCTGCAGCTCGGGCGACGGCGCCGGCGAGCGCGGGATGAAGCGCGACAGCACGATGCCCGCGGCCGCAATGGCGATCGCCGAGACCGCCACGCCGGCAACGCCCCAGCCCGGCTGCGTGATCATCCAGCCGCCGTAGACCATGCCGAGCAGGATGGCGATCGAGGTGCCCATCTCCACCATGCCGTTGCCGCCCACGATCTCGGTCTCGTTCAGGTGCTGCGGCAGGATCGCGTACTTC
>DASTHP010000041.1:0-2472 GCA_035718125.1 Burkholderiales bacterium
CCGGGGAGCCCCAGGTTGTTGCCGATCTTGTGCACCTTGCCGATGATCTCGTTGGAGTACTTCTGCCCGAGGCCCACGGCATCCATCACGTCGCGCGCCGCCATCGAGATCTCGGCGGTGTCGATGCCGTAGGGGCAGAACACCGAGCAGCGCCGGCACTGCGAGCACTGGTGGAAGTAGCTGTACCAGTCGTCCAGCACCTCTTTGGTCATGTCGCGCGCGCCCACCAGCTTCGGGAAGAGCTTGCCGCCCAGCGTGTAGTAGCGCCGGTACACGGAGCGCAGCAGGTCCTGGCGCGCCACCGGCATGTTCTTGGGATCGCCCGTGCCGAGGTAGTAGTGGCACTTGTCGGTGCAGGCGCCGCACTTCACGCAGGCGTCGAGAAACACCTGCAGCGCGCGCGACTGCTGCACGAGCTCGCCGAGCTTGGTGACGGCGACCTTTTCCCAGCCGGGCGAGAGCTCGCCGGGAAAGCCGAGCGGCTTCTGCAGCTCCGGCTTGGCCACGTAGGGCTTGGAGTGCGCCATGGCGCCCTCGCGCACCGGCGGGATCACCGGATATTCGCCGAGCGGCGGCGTCTCGAAGGCTGCCATTCAGCCGCCCCCCGCCTTGCCGGCGCTACCGATCGGCGCCCGCTGGACGTGCACGATCTGCGCCGACCAGCCGGCCGCGTGCCGCCGCTCGCGCGCGTTGTCCACCTGGTTGAGGCTCGGGCTGAAGAACACGCCCGGCGCATGCAGGAGCTTGGACACGGGAAACACGATCATCAGCGCCGCGACCAGCGTGAGATGCACGAGCAGCGCCGGGTCGGCGGGCAGCGGCTGCCAGTCGAAGGCCATCAGGCCGAGGAAGAACGCTTTCAGCGCGACGACGTCGGTGTGCGCGACGTACTTCATGGCGAGGCCGCTCGCGGCGATCGCCGCCAAGAGCGCGAGCATCAGATGGTCGGACGGGCTCGTGATGTAGCGCACGCGGTCGACGAGCACGCGCCGCGCCCACAAGCCCGCGAGCCCGGCGAGCATGGCGAAGGCGGCGTACAGCCCGAACGGTTGCACGAGATCCACCCAGAACCACACCGGCTCGGTGAAGTAGCGCAGGTGCCGCAGCAGCACGAGGAGCAGCGCGACGTGGAACATCCAGCCGAACAGCCAGATCCACTTGTTGGAGCGGAACAGCTGCCGGAACAGCGTCACCTCGAGCAGCATGCGCAGCGCGACGCCGCCGCGCGTCGTGGGCGCGGGCGGGATCGGGATCTTCAGCGGCTGTGGCGTGCGCGCGTACACCCAGCACTTCCACGCCACGCCGAACACGAGGATTCCCGTCGCCGCGTAGAACAGCAGCGCGTAGGTGACTGTGAGCGCGGACATGAAAATCGGGGTCAGAGCCCGAATTCGACAACGCTCGAAAGGCGCAATCGGGCTCTGACCCCGAACTTCACACGCAGCCGGTCGGCTTGGGCAGTCCCGCGTACTTGCAGGCCTGCTTGGCGGGGCCGTAGGGGAACAGCTCGTACAGGTACTTGCTGTTGCCTTTGTCGGCGCCGAGCTTCTTGCCGATGGCCTTGGTCAGCACGCGCACCGCCGGGGCGATCTGGTACTCGTCGTAGTACTCCCGCAGGAAGTTGATCACTTCCCAGTGGTTCTCGCTCAGCTCGCAGCTGTCGACGCGCGCCATTTCCTTGGCCACGTCCTCGTTCCAGTCGGTGCGGTTGGCGAGATAGCCTTCCTCGTCGGTCTCGATGGTCTTGCCGCTTACTTCGATGGGCATATCGTTCTTCCTCTCGGGTTCAAAGCCAGGATTGCACGGCGTCGTGCTCGACCACGAGGTCCACGAACCCCCCGTAATCCACCAGGCGAACGCCGTCCATCACCCGGTTCTGCATGCCTCGCGCCTCGACATCGGGCTTGAGGGCGTAGATCGTTACGGTCTTCAGCGCTTCCTGCACCTTGGGCGCGACGGCCGTGTCCTTCGCCGCCGCGTACACGCCGTCCTCGATGAGCAGCACGGCGCTGCCCTGCCGCGCAAAGCGCAAGCAGGTTTCCAGGGCCTTGTGCTCGAACGGCGACTTGTTGACGGTATGCAGCATCTGTCTTGTCCTCAGAAGCTCAGGATCACGTCCTGCGCTTCCATGATCTCGGCCATGCGCTCGGCGCTCACCACTTCGACCGGCACCACGAGGTCGGCCTCGGTGAGCCCGCGCGCCTCCAGCGCCTCCTTCTCCACGTACAGCTTGGTGACGTCGTAGTCCTCCAGCGCGCGGAAGGTCGGCGAGAAGTTCTTCACTTCCAGGCCCTTGGTGTCCTGGCCCTTCGCGAGCTGGTAGACGCCGTCGCCGAGGAACGCGAGGCTCACGTCCTGCTCGAACGCCGCGCCGATCAGCACCACCTCGAGCGACTCGAGCGCGTAGATCGAGCCGTAGGGCGCCCTGCGGTTCACGTACAGGAACCGCTTGGCGACGCCGCCGGCGTTTTC
>DASTHP010000042.1:0-2269 GCA_035718125.1 Burkholderiales bacterium
GTGGCGACCGGGTCGCGTCGCAAGGGGTCTGGGTTGTCCTTCACGGTGAGCGTGGGGCAGCCCGAGAGCCGGATGCAGGAGTGGTCCCCGGTGCAGGTGTCCTCGTCCACGCCGTACTTCACGCGCACCACGCGCTCGCCCGCGGCGAGCTGCCGCGCGGTCTCGGGGCGGGCGCGGCGCTGGCGCTCGAGCTGGCATTCGCCCTCGGCGACGATCACCTTGAGGCCCGCTTCGTCGGTGGTGAGCGCTTCGGTGAGCGTCTTCTGCATCTCGGCGACACGATAGGTGTGCACCGTCTTCACCCAGCGCACGCCCAGTCCCGCGAGCGCGTTCTCGATGGTGCGGTCGGCGTGCGCTGCGCTCTTGCCGCTCGTGTCGCGCGCGTCCTTCGGCGGCGAGGAAATCAGCTCCTGCGTGCCCGTCGCCGAGGCATAGCCGTTCTTCATCACGACCAATACCGCGTCGCCCTTGTTCAGGAGGTTCGAAGCGACGCCCGAGAGCAGGCCGTTGTGCCAGAAGCCGCCGTCGCCCATCACCGCGAGCGGGCGCTTGGCCATCATGGGTCCCACCGCCGCCGCCGAGGCGAGGCTCATGCCGTAGCCGAGGATCGAGTTGCCCATCGAGAACGGCTCGAAGGTGGCGAAGGCGTGGCAGCCGATGTCGCCCGAGATGTGCGGGCGGCCGGTCGTCTTCTCGGCAATCTTGAGCGCGGCGAACACCGGGCGCTCCGGGCAACCGATGCAGAAGTTCGGCGGGCGCGCGGGCAGCGGCGCGCCAAGAAGCGCGGCGGCCTGCTTGCGGATGCCGGCGACGCTCGAGAGCCACTGGGCGCTGCGCCCGAGGTCGAGACGCGGCTCGTGCTCGCCGAAGAACTGCCGCAGCCCCTGCACCATCAGCTCGGCCGAATACTCTCCCGCCATCGGCATCAGGTCCTTGCCGTGCAGCTTCGTTTGCACGTCGCGGCGGCGCAGGGTGGTGGCGATGTCCTGCTCGATGAACTCGGGCTGGCCTTCCTCGAGCAGCAGCACCGCGCGCTTGCCGGCGCAGAAGGCCGTGGTTTCCTCGGGCACCAGCGGATACACGACGTTCAGCGCCAGGATCGGCACGCGGCTCGCGCCGAAGGCATCGGCCAGTCCCAGCACCTGCAGCGCGCGCTGCAGGTTGTTGTACAGGCCGCCCTGGACGATGATCCCGACCCCGTCCAGCTCGCCCGCGAAGGTCTCGTTGAGTCTGTGCTCGGCGATGAAGCGCCGGGCGGCGGGCAAGCGCACCTCGACCTTGTGCTTTTCCTGCCGGAAGGTGGCCGGCGGGTGCGAGAGGCGCTCGTAGTCGAAGCCGGCGGCCGCGCCGCGATGGCGCGTGGAGAGCGCCGCCGCGCGGTTGGCGCGCGCCGCGAACTCGCCCTGCACGTGGCAGGCGCGGATGCGCAGGTCCACGATCACGGGCGTGCTGGAGGCTTCCGAGAGCTCGAAGCCTTTCTCCACCATGCGCACGATCGTGGGCAGGTCGGGCCGCGGGTCGAGCATCCAGAGCTGCGACTTGAGCGCGAACGCCTGCGTGCGCTCGAGCGCGACGCTTGCGCCCTCGCCGTAGTCCTCGCCGGCGATGATCAGCGCCCCGCCCATCACGCCGGCCGAGGAAAGATAGGAAAGCGCATCCGCCGCCACATTGGTGCCGACGATCGACTTCCAGGTCACCGCGCCGCGCACCGGGTAGGCGATCGAGGCGCCGAGCATGGCGGCGGCTGCGGCCTCGTTGGCGCAGGCTTCCACGTGCACGCCGAGCTCGTCCATGTAGTCGCGTGCCTGCACCATGACATCGAGCAGGTGCGACACCGGCGCGCCCTGGTAGCCGCCGACGTAGGAGACGCCCGATTGCAGCAGCGCCTTGGTGACGGCAAGGATGCCTTCGCCGCGGAAGACCTCGCCGTCGCCCAGCTTCAGGCTCTCGATCTCGCTGGAAAAGCCGCGCTCCATGTCAGGCAGGAACCACGAGACTGCGCAGGCCGCGCAGTGCGCGATCCCACAGGCCCGGGTTCTGGATCACCTCAGCGCGGTAGAAGGACGGACACAGCGTGGCCGCGTGCGCGTTCTCGCCGCACAGACCGCAGCCCACGCAGCCCTCGATCACGGTGGCGACCGGGTCGCGTCGCAAGGGGTCTGGGTTGTCCTTCACGGTGAGCGTGGGGCAGCCCGAGAGCCGGATGCAGGAGTGGTCCCCGGTGCAGGTGTCCTCGTCCACGCCGTACTTCACGCGCACCACGCGCTCG
>DASTHP010000043.1:0-3149 GCA_035718125.1 Burkholderiales bacterium
GTGCTGCTGGACGGCCGGATCACGGATCTCGACCTGCCCGGCGACGACCATCTTTTCAAGTACGAGATCTTCGCGTTCGGCTTCACGCTCTTCGCCGTGGGGGGGTTCGCGCACGCGACCAACATCGTCGACGGGATGAACGGGCTCTCGGGCCTGGTGGGATTGGCGATCCTCGCCGCGATCGCGGCGGTGGCGCTGCAGGTGGGCGACACGCGGGTGCTGCACGCGGCGCTGGTCGTCGGCGCGGCGGTCGTCGGCTTCCTCGCCTGGAACTACCCGCGCGGCGCGATCTTCGCGGGCGACGGCGGTGCCTATTTCCTCGGCTTCGCCATCGGCGAGCTGGCCGTGCTCCTCGTGCACCGCAACTCCGAGGTCTCGCCGTGGTTCGCGCTGCTCGTGCTCTGGTACCCGGTGTGGGAGACGGTCTTCTCCATGTACCGGCGCAAGGTGATGCAGCGCAAGTCGACCGCCGACGCCGACGGCCTGCACCTGCACACGCTCGTCTACCGTCGCGTGGTGAAGGGGCACGGCCGCAGGAGCCCGGTGGCGCGCAGCGCCCTGACCACGCTGTTCATGCTCGCCATGAGCCTGCTGACCGTGGTGCCGGCCTGGCTCTTCTGGGACGAGACCTGGGTGCTCCAGGCCTACGCCGCAGCCTTCGCGGCGATCTACCTGTGGATTTACCGGGGCATCGTGCGCTTCAGCGTGCCGTGGAGCGGGCTCCTGCGGCAGGCGGAGGGCAAGGGCGGCGGCAGGCGGGCAAGACAGTCTGGCGGGACTCTGTAGAATGCGGCCCATGCCCCCCGGGCGCGGCGGGGCTGGCCGACGAACAGCAAGAACGCAGGGAGGCTCAAATGACGGGTATCCGCAACGCGATTGCCGCACTCTCAGCCGCGGCGCTCCTCTTGGCGGGCAATGCCTTTGCCGCTGCCAACGTCCAGTCCCTGCGAGGTGACGTGCGCGCAGGCAAGGTCCAGCTGGCGGTCAACGACCGCGTCACCACCGGCGCCGTCATCACCACGGGCGTGGGCGCGCAGGCCATCCTGCGCTTCGACGACGGCCAGCAGGTGGTGATCGGCGAGAACTCGTTGTTCCGCATCACCGACTACCAGTACCGCGCTAACGCGGAGCCGACCGCCGACCGCGCGATCTTCGACCTGCTGCGCGGCGCGCTGCGCATGATCTCGGGGGCCATCGTCGCGAAGAACCGCGACAACTTCCAGCTCCGTACCCCGCAGATGACGATCGGCGTGCGCGGCACCGACTTCATGGTGGTGCTCGTCAATCCCGCTTACACGAGCGTCCTCAACGGCGCGGTCAGCGTGTCCAACACCGCCGGCACGGCGGTGTTCGGCGCGGGGTCGTTCAGCTCGGTCGCATCGGCGAATTCCCTGGCGGTCTCCGTCCCGGCCTCGGCGCTGCCCGCAGCGGCGAGCTCCGCGTTCAGCAGCATGGGCGCGGTGGCAGGGGTTACGGCGGGCGGCATGGCTGCTGGTGCCCCGCCCGCGCTCCCGACAGCCGGGCTGGGCGTCTCCGGCGTGGGGGCGGCGGTGGCGGTCGGTCTCGGCGTGGCCGTGGGTGCCGCCGTGATGGACAGCAAGGACAATGACAGCGCCACGCAGCACTCGCCCACGCCCTGAGCAAGGCTGATCACTGAG
Organism: Burkholderiales bacterium; assembly: GCA_035718125.1. Lineage (GTDB taxonomy): Bacteria > Pseudomonadota > Gammaproteobacteria > Burkholderiales > SG8-39 > JAABQT01. Next base: position 1,659 of record DASTHP010000043.1, read on the forward strand.
AGGCCCCTTCTGAGGGGCCTTTCTTTTTTGTGCCGCCGCCCGCCATGCGCCGCGCGCTCCTCCCCCTCCTGATCCTGTCGGCGGGCGCGCACGCGGCGGATCCGGCGGCGCTGCCCTCCGCCACCGGCCAGACGGGCCTTGTCAGCATGCCGGATGCGCGCTTTGCGCCCGATGGCACCTGGCGCACGGGCATCAGCTACCTCAAGCCCTACCAGTCGCTCTGGTCGAGCCTCACGGCGCTGCCGTGGCTCGAAGGCTCGCTGCGCTTCACGCGCATCATGTACGTGCCCGCGTTCAGCGACCCGGCCAACCCCGAGTACGGCAAGGACTACGGCGACTACAAGGACAAGCAGTTCGACTTCAAGCTGCGCGCGTTCCCCGAGCGCGGCTGGATGCCGCAGATCGCGTTCGGCGCGCAGGACTTGATGGGCACGGGCCTCTTCACCGCCTACTACGGCGTCGCCTCGAAGCAGATCGGCGAGTTCGACCTGACGCTCGGCTACGGCACGGATCGCATCGACGGCGCGTTCGGCGGCGTGCGCTGGTCGCCCAAGGCCTGGGGCAACTGGTCGCTGGTGGCCGAGTACGACGCCTTCAACTATCCGCAGGACCACCAGGCGCAGCTATCCGGCGCCGCCGCCTACAAGAAAGGCCCCGCCGGCGGCATCGAGTACCGCTCCGACTGGTGGGGCGCAAAAGCCTACGCGGCGCACGGCGAGGCGGGCGTGAACGCCTGGGTCTCGGTGCCGCTCCAGGCGAAGGAGTTCGTGCCCAAGTTCGACGAGCCGCCCGCTTACACGAAGATCAACCCGCGGCCCACGGAGGCGCAGTGGGCCGCTGACCGCGCGCACCGCTGGCGCCTGGAGCGCGCGCTCTTTGCGCAGGACTTCCGCGACGTGCGCGTCTCGTATGAGAACGGGCGGCTCGAGGCGACGCTCTCCAATACGCGCATCGCCTCCATGCCGCGCGCGGTGGGGCGCGCGGCGCGCACCCTGCTCTCGTTTGCGCCGCTGGAGGTGCGCGAGATCCGGGTCACCTACGTGCAGGCGTCGCTGCCCTTCGCGACCTACGACTTCGCGGACGCGCGCCTGCTGCAGCGCTACTTCAACGGCATGGCCACGCGCCAGAGCCTCGCGCCGACGGTGTCGATCAGCTACGCGGCGCCGCAGGCGGACGTGGCGCAGGAGGCGGCGGACAAGACCGAGGCGCTCGCCGCGTTCGAGGAGCCGCTGCCCGGGACGCTCCTCGTGGGCGTGGATGCGCCGCAGCTGTTCCAGTTCCGCAAGGACGATTTGCTGGGCGGCATCGGGCGCATCCGGCCGAGCATTTCGGGGTTCTTCAACGATCCGAGCGGCGCCTTCAAGTTCGACGTGTCGCTGCTCGGCACCTGGGATCGCGCGCTCGCTCGGCACACCTTCTTCAACAGCGAGGTGAAGCTCACGGTGTACGAGAACGTGAGCGACGTGACGCAGCCCTCCAACAGCCTCTTGC
>DASTHP010000044.1:0-6791 GCA_035718125.1 Burkholderiales bacterium
GACGCGCTGCTCACCCCCATCCTGCCCGGCATCGGCATGATGGACTGGCACCGCGCGGCCGAGGTCATCGACGAGGGCTACGCGGTGACCGAGCGCATGCGCCCCATGCTCGAGCACCTCCTGGGCTCCTGACGCCATGGACATTCCGCTGCCGGTCGCGCTGGCGGTGCTCGGCGCGGCGCTGCTGCACGCGGCCTGGAACGCGATGCTCAAGTCGGGCGCCGACAAGCAGCTCGACACCGTGGGCGTCGCCGCCGGCAGCGGCGCGGTGGCGCTTGCCGCGCTGCCCTTCGTGCCGGCGCCCGCACCCGCCTCCTGGCCCTGGATCGCGGCCTCCGCGATCGTGCACATCGCCTACTTCTGGGCGCTCGCCGGGGCCTACCGCTGGGGCGACATGTCCTTCGGCTACCCGATCATGCGTGGCGGCGGCCCGCTCATCGTCACGGCGGCGGGCGGCGCGGTGTTCGGCGAAACGCTGGGCGCCGGGCAGCTCGCCGGGGTGATCCTCATCAGCGCGGGCATCCTCGCCTTCGCCACGCACTCGGCGGCGGACCCCGGCGCGCAGCGCAAGTCGCTCGCCTTCGCGCTGCTCAACGCGGCCGTGATCGCCGCCTACACGCTGATCGACGCGAAAGGCGCGCGCCTGTCCGGCGCACCGGTCGGCTACGCGCTGTGGTTCTTCGTCGCCAACGGCGTGGTGATCCTCGCCGCAGGCTGGCTGCAGCGCGGCGCGGCGGCGCCGCGCCACCTCCTGCGCCAGTGGCGCATCGCCTTCGTCGGCGGCGCCTTCGCCGTAGGCGCCTACGGCGTGGCGCTCTGGGCGATGACCAAGGCGCCGGTGGCGCTGGTGGCGGTCCTGCGCGAGACCTCGGTGGTATTCGCCGCGGTGCTCGGCGCGCTGTTCCTCAAGGAGCGCTTCACCGCGCGGCGCGTGGGGGCGACGGCGGCGGTGGTAGTGGGACTCATGGTAATGCGGCTCTAAATCGGGGTCAGGGCCGGATTTCGCTTGCGAATCGGGGTCAGACCCCAAGCGAGGAAAACCGGGGTCTGACCCCTCATTCCGGCCGCATGTGGGGGAAGAGGATCACGTCGCGGATCGAGGCGCTGTCGGTGAGCAGCATCACCAGGCGGTCCACGCCGAGGCCCGCGCCCGCGGTGGGCGGCAGGCCGTACTCGAGGGCGCGGATGTAGTCGGCGTCGTAGTGCATCGCCTCCGCGTCGCCCGAGTCCTTCATCGCGGCCTGCTCGCGGAAGCGCCCGGCCTGGTCCTCGGGGTCGTTCAGCTCGGAAAAGCCGTTCGCCACTTCCTTGGTGTCGACGAACAGCTCGAAGCGGTCGGTGAGTTCCGGGTCGGCGTCCTTGCGCCGCGCGAGCGGCGAGACTTCCTCGGGAAAGTCGAGCACGAAGGTCGGCTCGACGAGGTGCTTCTCCGCCACGGCCTCGAACAGCATCAGCTGCAGCGCGCCCCAGCCCTGGCCCGCCTTGTGCTCGACGCCGAGCTCGGTGAGCTTCCTCGACAGGAACGCGCGGTCGCGCAGGTCGCCCGTGACGCCCTGGCGGCGGATCGCGTCGGGGATGGAGAGCCGCGCGAAGGGCTTGGCGAAATCCAGGGTCTTGCCCTGGTAGCCGACGGCGAGCTTGCCGCAGGCCGCCTGCGCGGCGCTGCGCACCAGCTTCTCGGTGAGCGCCACCATGTAGTCCATGTCCTGGTAGGCGCAGTACCACTCGAGCATGGTGAACTCGGGGTTGTGGCGCGTGGAGATGCCCTCGTTCCGGAAGTTGCGGTTGATCTCGAACACGCGCTCCAGGCCCCCCACCACCAGGCGCTTGAGGTAGAGCTCCGGCGCGATGCGCAGGTAGAGGTCCATGTCGAGCGCGTTGTGGTGCGTCCTGAAAGGCCGTGCCGCCGCGCCGCCGGGGATCGGCTGCATCATCGGCGTCTCGACTTCGAGGTAGCCCTCCGCCACCAGCGTCTCGCGCAGCGACTGCACCACCTTCGAGCGCGCGGCGAACACGCTCCGTGTCTCGGGGTTGACGATCAGGTCCACGTAGCGCTGCCGGTAGCGCAGCTCCTGGTCGGTGAGGCCGTGGAATTTCTCGGGCAGCGGCCGCAACGCCTTGACCAGCAGGCGCAGCGATTTCGCGTTGACGGTGAGCTCGCCCTTGTTGGTCTTGAAGAGGATCCCCTCCACGCCGAGGAAGTCGCCGAGGTCCCAGTGCTTGAAGGCCTCGTGCGCGGCCTCGCCCGCGACGTCGTTGGCGACGTAGATCTGGATCCTGCCGCTGCCGTCCTGCAGCGTGGCGAAGCTCGCCTTGCCCATCACGCGCTTCAACATCATGCGGCCGGCGAGCTTGACGTGCGCCGCCTTCGCTTCGAGCGCCGCCTTGTCGAGGGACCCGTACTGCTGCGCGAGATCGCCCGCGTGGTGCGCGCTGCGCCAGTCGTTGGGGAAGGCCTGGCCCTGCGCGCGCAGCGCCTTGAGCTTCTCGCGGCGCTCCTCGACGAGCTTGTTGTCTTCTTCCATGCCCGCTTTCTCCCTAAACGCCCTGTTTCAGGCTCGCCTCGATGAAGTCGTCGAGCTCGCCGTCGAGCACCGCCTGCGTGGCGCCTTTCTCCACGCCGGTGCGCAGGTCCTTGATGCGCGACTGGTCGAGCACGTAGCTGCGGATCTGGTGGCCCCAGCCGATGTCGGTCTTGGAGTCTTCCAGCTTGTCGCGCTCGGCCTGGCGCTTGCGCAGCTCCAGTTCGTAGAGCTTCGACTTCAGCATCGCCAGGGCCTCGGCGCGGTTCCTGTGCTGCGAGCGGTCGTTCTGGCATTGAACCACGATGCCGCTGGGGATGTGCGTCATGCGGATCGCGGAGTCGGTCTTGTTGACGTGCTGGCCGCCCGCGCCGGAGGCGCGATAGGTGTCCACGCGCACGTCCGCCGGGTTGATCTCCACCTCGATGGTCTCGTCCACCTCGGGGTAGACGAAGACGCTCGCAAACGAGGTGTGGCGGCGCGCATTGGCGTCGAAGGGCGATTTGCGCACCAGGCGGTGCACCCCGTTCTCGGTGCGCAGCGTGCCGTAGGCGTAGGCGCCGTTGATCTTGAGCGAAGCGCTCTTGATGCCGGCCACTTCGCCTTCGGCCTGGTCGAGGACCTCGACCTTGAAACCCTTCCTGTCGCAGTACTTGAGGTACATGCGCTCCAGCATCGAGGCCCAGTCCTGCGCTTCGGTGCCGCCCGAGCCCGCCTGGATATCCATGAAGCAGCTGTTGGGGTCGAGCGGGTTGTTGAACATGCGCTGGAACTCGAGCTGCGCGACCTGCTTTTCCAGGCCCTGCACGTCGCTTTCGACGCCGAGGAGGGTGGCGTCGTCGTTCTCCGCCTTCGCCATGCCGAAGAGCTCGCCCGAGTCCGCGAGCCCCGTGGCGATGGCGCCGAGCGTGGCGACGGTGGCTTCGAGGGACTTCTTCTCGCGCCCGAGCTCCTGGGCGCGCTTCTGGTCGGACCAGGCCTTCGGGTCCTCGAGCTGCTTGTTGACCTCTAGCAGGCGCTGCTGCTTGCCCTCGAAGTCAAAGGTACCTCCTCAGCTCCGCAGACCGTTTGTTCAGATCTTCGAGCTTGGAGGCGATGGCGTTGAGGCGCTCGGCTTCCATGAGGGGGCGGATTATACCGGCAGACGCACCCTCATCTCAGGCGGTCTTCCGGCAGCCCTCGGGCTTGAACTTGCGCTCGGTGGAGGCGGCGTACTCGGCGAGCTTGTCGGCGGGGCGGCGCGGGCGGGCGACCAGCTCGCCGCCGCAGTTGGGGCACTTGCCCCGCAGGACGTCGTCCCTGCAGTCGCGGCAGAACGTGCACTCGAAGGAGCAGATGAACGCGTCCGCAGACTCGGGCGGCAGGTCGCGGTTGCAGCATTCGCAGTTGGGGCGGAGCTGGAGCATGTTGGTTCCTCCTCGGGGTGCCGGCGGCCACGATACCTCGGCCAACGCCACGCTGTGAAGCGCTCTGGCGCCCGGCACGCCGGTTCTCGCCTACGCCGGCTGCAACTGGAACAGCGCGGCGATGTACACGATGTACAGCGCGAGCAGCAGGACGCCGCGCCGCCTGTCCAGGGCGCCGTCGCGCCACGGGAAGGCGAGCGCCAGCGCCACCAGCCCGAAGCCCAGCGCCACCGTCACTTCGTGCCATGCCACGGCGATGGGATGGATGACCGCCGCGACTGCGACGATGAACAGGCCGTTGAAGATATTGCTGCCCAGCAGCGTCCCCAGGCCCACTTCGTCGTGCCCGCGGAGCTTGGCGACGAGCGCCGTCGCCAGCTCCGGGGCGGTCGTGCCGAGCGCGACCACCGTCGCCCCCACGACGAACTCGCCGATGCCAAGCGAAAGCGCCAGCGCCCTGGCCCCGAACACGATGAGGCTGCCCGAGGCGGCGAGCAGCGCAAGGCCGCCCGCGCCATGGACGATCGCCATCCACAGCTGCCGGGTGCCGAGCAGCTGCTCGACGCTGCTGCGCTCGCGCCGCGCGTCGACGATCGCGGCGACGAGCCACGCCGTGAACATGCCGAGCATCAGCAGCCCGTCGAGCCGCGACAGCACGCCGTCCACGATCAGCAGGCCGGTGATCGGCGGCACCAGGAATGCCACGGGGAAATCCCGCTTCACGCTGCCGCGCGGGGCCTGCATCGGCGACAGCGTCAGGACGATGCCGAGGATCAGCGCGACATTCACGACGTTGGCGCCCAGCGCGTTGCCGAGCGCGATCTGCGGCTCGCCGGCCACCGCGGCGCTCACCGCGACCGAGAGCTCCGGGCTCGAGGTGGCGAACGCGGCGACGGTCGCGGCGATGATGCCGGGCGAGACGCGCAGCCAGTGCGCCATGCCGACCGCGCCGCGCACGAACAGCTCGCCGCCCGCCGCGGCGCAGCCGACGCCGAGGATCAGCGCGAGGATTTCATGCATGGCGCGCCTAGCGGCTCAAGCGGCACTCGCGCAGGCTGCGGTAGACGAGGCCGTTCTTTCCCGAGACCACGGCGAACACGTAGTTCGAGCCGGCGATCGCCATGCTGCGCTCGCCGTAGCGCACCAGCCCGCAGCGGCTGACGAGCCCCGGCTCGATGAAGTAGTCGCCCGCCGGGTCGGAGCGCGCGATCTCGAGCCGCACGTCGGGCTCGGCAATGCGGCGCAACGTGAAATCCAGGTCGCGGCCGACGCGGTAGCGGCAGGTGAGGGTGCCGTCCACCTCGAGGTCGCAGCGCGCGCCGCGGCTGGTCGCGGCGTAGGGGGTTTCCTGCGCCGCGGCCGGGACCGCGCCGAGCAGCGCAGCGAGCAGCAGCGCCCTAGACGCGCCGGCCGGTGTATTCCTCGGCAATCTTGTCGTCGTAGAACGAGGTGGGGTTGGGCGCCGCCATGAAGCGGCGGTAGACCTCGGGATAGACCTTCACATACTGGTAGATCTGGCCGTTGGAGAACTCGATCTCCAGCACCTGGCTCTTCTCGTCGTAGCCGACCGCGCGGATCTTGGAGGAGTTGACGCGCTTGCGCTGCATTACTTCACCAGTTTCGCGCTCCAGGGCGCTTTCGCGCCGCCCGCCTCCACCTCGCCCTTGATCGCATCGCCCTTCACCGTGCCGGTGAACGTCGCCTTCTTCGAGGGCAGGGCGAAGGAGATCTGCTCGCCGTGGATCTTCAGGTCGTCCAGGGCCACGTCCTTGCCGTCGAGCTTGGCGCTGCCGGACACGCGCGTGACCTGCTGGCGCAGCGACAGGCTGAGCGGGCCCTTGCCGACCGCGGCCGGCACGGTGGCGCGCCAGCTGCCCTGCACCTTCGCCGGCACCATGTAGAGGTAGATGAGCGTCGTGGTGACGCCGCTGATCTGCACCTTGTCCTCCAGGTCCCATTGCACGTACTTCTCCGGCACCCAGCCGGCGAGCGGGTAGTCGTGCGACAGCACCTTGGTGCCGGGCTTCAGCTCGGTGAGCAGCTTCTCCTTCAGCATGTTCACCGTGTTGGGCAGCAGATACATCGTGAGGACGGTGGCCCGCGAGATGTCGGTCTTGAAGAGGTCCGCCTTGATGAACTTGACGCGGTCGGCGACGCCTTCCTTCTGCGCCGCTTCGTTGGAAAGCTTCACCAGCTCGTCCTTGATCTCCACGCCGAAGCCGCTCGCGCCGAACACCTTCGCCGCGGTGAGCACGATGCGGCCGTCGCCGGAGCCCAGGTCGATGACGAAATCCCTGGGCCCGATGTCGGCGAGCTTGAGCATGTCGGCGACCACGCTCTGCGGCGAGGGCACATAAGGGCCGGCGTCCACCGGCTTGTCGGCGGCAAGGGCCGCGAGCGGCAGCGCGAGGAGGAGGGCGAGGGTTCTCATGGCGTTTCTACCTGCTCCACGTTGATCTGGACAGACTGCAGGCCGTTGTACTCGTTCACGCTCAGCCGGTAGGCGGCGCGAAAGCGCGGGGGAAGCGGATCGAGGGAATTGAAGCGCATGGCCTCCAGGCGCCTGCCGTCCTTCACCAGCCGCAGCTTCGAGTGCTTGTCGCCGACGACGCGCTGGCTCTCGAGCGCGAATGTATCGCAGAAGAGCGGCTGCGGAAAGCCTTGGCCCCAGATGCGCGCCTCGAGCTGCTGCGCGAGCGCAAGCGTGAGCTCGCCCGCATCCAGCACGCCGTCGGTTTCCACGGTGCGCGTCAGCGCCTCGCGCGGCATGGTCTCGCCCGCGACCTGCGCGAGCGCGTCGCGAAAGTGCGCGAACGCCGCCTCGCGGATCGTCAATCCCGCGGCCTGCGCGTGGCCGCCGAAG
>DASTHP010000045.1:0-2768 GCA_035718125.1 Burkholderiales bacterium
TTGAGGCCCTTCACCTCGGCCTTGAGCAAAGCCGGGGCGGCTTCCTGCGCGGGGACGGCTACCATTTGATCCGCTTCCTCAGTCGGTAACGTATGTAGATCGCCAGCCCGTTCATGGCGAGCGTCATCAGCACCAGCACGAAGCCGGCGGCCGCGGCGTTGACCAGGAACGCCGCCTCCGGGCGCGACGTCCAGTTGAACATCTGGATTGGCATCACGGTGAACGGCGAGGTCAGCCATTCAAAGGAGAGGAACGGCGGCTCGGCCTTGACCGGCGACGGCGGCAGGAAAGCGATGAAGGTGAGCGCGCCGATGGTGATGATCGGCGCGGTCTCGCCGATGGCGCGCGCCATGCCGATGATCACGCCGGTGAGGATGCCTGCCGAGGAGTACGGGATGATGTGGTCCTTGCACACCTGCCACTGCGTCGCGCCGAGCGCGTAGGCGCCCTCGCGGATGCCTTGCGGAATGGAACGGATCGCCTCGCGCGTGGCGACGATCACCACCGGAAGGATGAGCAAGGCGAGCGTGAGGCCGGCCGACAGGATCGACTGCCCGAAGCCGAACTGGTAGACGAACAGTCCGAGCGCGAGCAGGCCGTAGACGATCGAGGGCACGCCGGCGAGGTTGGTGATGTTGATCTCGATGATATCGGTGACCCAGTTCTTCGGCGCGTACTCTTCCAGGTACAGGCCCGCCGCCACGCCGAGCGGCACGGCAAAGAAGGCGGTCGTGAGCATGACCAGCGTCGAGCCCACCCAGGCCGACAGGATGCCCGCCTGGCCCGCGCGGCGCGAGGGAAAGCTGGTGAAGAAGTCCCAGTCCAGCCGCGGCACGCCCTTGATCGCCATGTCCACGAACAGCGCCGCGAAGGTGAGCACGCCGATCATCAGCGCCACGACGCCCACGCAGGCGAAGAACAGGTCCCAGCGCTTGTGGCTGGCGATGAGGAGGCGGATCTCCTCGAGGTTCCTGGCGTAGGCCATCAGTAGGCCTCGCGGTAGTGCTTGCGCAGCACGTGGCCGGCGATGTTGAAGAACAAGGTCAGCAGCATCAGCGTGAGGCCTGCGGCGAAGATCGTCTGGTAACCGATGGAGCCGTGCGGCAGGTCCCCGAGCGCCACCTGCACGATGAACGCGGTGATGGTCGCCGCCGGCTCGAGCGGGTTGAACGTGAGGTTGGGCTGCATGCCCGCCGCCACCGCCAGGATCATGGTCTCGCCCACCGCGCGCGAGATGCCGAGGATGTAGGCCGAGGCAATGCCCGAAAACGCCGCCGGCACTACCACGCGCGTTGCCGTCTGGAAGCGCGTCGCGCCCATCGCATAGGAGCCCTCGCGCAGGCTCATCGGCACCGCGCGCATCGCGTCCTCGGAGATCGAGCTGACATAGGGAATGATCATGATCCCCATGACGATGCCCGCCGACAGGATGTTGAAGCCGGGCAGGTCCGGATAGAACCACTGCAGGATCGGCGTGACGAACAGCAGCGCGAAGTAGCCGTAGACGATGGTCGGCACGCCGCCGAGCAGCTCGAGGAACGGCTTGGCGATCTCGCGCACGCTGAACGGCGCGAACTCGGACAGGTAGATGGCGATGATGGTGCCCAGCGGGATGGCGATCGCCAGCGCAACGAACGAGCTGGTAAGCGTGCCCGAGAGCAGCACCATGATGCCGAAATGCGCGTCGTCGAACAGGGGCGTCCACTGCGTGTCGGTGAGGAAGTCCCACAGCGACACGTGGGTGAAGAACAGCACCGACTCCTTTACCAGCACATAGACGATGCCCACGGTGGTGAACACCGAGACCAGTGCGGCGAGGAACAGCACCGATTCGATGGCGCGCTCGCGCAGGATGCGGCTGCGCCGCTGCTTCAGTCTTGCGCCCGCATCTAGCGGCGGCATCGTGCTCGAGGCCAGGCCAGGAACGGCCGACATGGTGGAGAAGTCCCGATTCTAGATGCAAAAAAGCCCGCCCGCGCGTCGCGGGCGGGCTGCCGCAGCCAGCTTACAGCTTGGCTTCCATCTTCATCAGTTCGTCGATGGTCAGGCCGACCTTGTTCTCGCCGCCGAACTTGGTGCCCAGCACCTTCTTGCCGAGCATGTCCAGGTTGTAGGCATACGCGCGATCCGGCAGCGGCACGTACTTCACTTCGCGGGAGAGCACCGCGCCGTGCTTCATGTAGTACTCGGCGAACTCGCGCACCTCGGGCTTGGCCAGGGACTTCACGTTGACGTAGATGAAGATCGGCCGCGCCAGCGGGCTGTAGCTGCCCTTGAGCACCGCCTCCATCGACGGCTCCACCGGCTGGCCCTTCTCGTTGACGATCGGCACCGCCTTCAGCTTGTCCTTGTTCTCGACGTAGTACGCGAAACCGAAAAAGCCGAGCGCGTTGGTGTCGCGCGACACGCCTTGCACCAGCACGTTGTCGTCTTCCGACGCCGTGAAGTCGCCGCGCGAGGACTTCGACTTGCCGGTGATCGCCTCGGTGAAGTAGTCGAAGGTGCCCGAATCGGCGCCCGCGCCGAAGAGCTTCAGCGGCGCGCTGGGCCAGGCCGGGTTGACCTGGTTCCAGTTCATAACCTTGCCCTGCGCTGCCGGCTCCCACATCTTCTTGAGCTCGGCGACAGTGAGCTGCTTGACGAAGCCGTTCTTCGGATTGATCACCACGGTCAGCGCGTCGAACGCCACCGGCATCTCGATGTACTGCACGCCGGCCGCCTTGCAATCGTCCATCTCCTTCTTCAGGATCGGGCGCGAGGCGTTGGAG
>DASTHP010000046.1:0-11662 GCA_035718125.1 Burkholderiales bacterium
CAGCAGGCCGCCTTCCAGCAGCCCGGCGTTGCGGTGGTACTCCTGCGCCGACGCGGCGAGCTGCCCGGCGGGCCATTGCAGCGCGGAGATCCGGGCGGGCCCCGTGAAGCTGCCGCGGCACAGCAGCGGCGGGCGCACCTCGGCCTCCCAGAGCCGAATGGCGAAGCCGGACTTGATCGCGCGCAGCGCGCCGGACTCGGCGCTGCGGCTGGCGTGGCCGATCGGCTCGAGCGTGCGCGCATGCCAGCACGCGACCTGCAGCGCGTGGCGCGACGGCAGCTCGATCTCGCCGCCGCCCGCCCGCTCCGCGCCGCCGATGGCGAACCAGAACGGCGCCTCGGAGAGCCGCGTGTCGTGGTGCAGCACCGCCGGCGCACCGCTCAAGCGTTCCGCGGCCTGCGCCGGGGTCAGCGCCGCGCCGCGCTCCTCGAGCACCGCGATCGCGAGCGGCCTGGAGTCCCGGTCGTCATGCTGGCTATCCCACGCGAGCAGCGCGACCAGCGTCACCACGCCGATCGCGGCCGGCACGCCATAGACCGACAGCGCGTAGATCAGCGCGTCGATCGCGGAGTGGAACCCCTGCCGCCAGGGCGGGTGCGTCACGGCGGGAACGCCCTTGGCGGTCAGGCCGCGAGCGCGGCCCGCGCGGGCAACTGCCAGGCAGGCAAGCCGAGCCCAGGCAGGCGGCCGCTGCGCTCGATGTCCGGATGGCTGGTGTGCACGAACAGGTCGAGCAGCGGATGGCGCGCCGCGCGCCAGCGCGCCTCGGCCGTCTCGATCTCGAACGCGAGGACGCGGTGCGGCAAGTTGCCCGCGTGCTTGAGCGGGATGGCGCCCTGGCCGGGAAACACATCCTGGAACAGCAGCGCCTCGTACATGCGGTCGAGCGGCGAGCGCGCGCCGATCACCATCCAGTCGATCTCGGCGGCGAGGCAGTACTGGTAGAGGGCCTTGAACAGCATCGTTTTCACCACCCTGCCGATGCGCCCTTCGGCGATGCCCAGGCGCGTCGCCTCCGCGAGTCTCGCGCCGGCGAGCCAATCCGGCAGCTCGACCGAGCTCTCCAACGCGAGCGGCCGATGGCTGTTGGTCTGGATGCGCAGCGTGCCGAGCGGCTCGCCGTCGAGCCTGGATTCCGCCAGCAGCACCACGCAAGCCGGGTCGCGGTCCTGGGCCTCGGGTTCCCTCAACAGCTCACCGAGCGCGGGCAGGTGCCGTCCGTAGGCCCGCTGGCGGATGGCGACCGCCTTGCGCAGCTGCTGCTCCTGCCTCACCACCCGGACCGTGAACGGCAGGCGCTGTACGGAGGGCTCGCTGTGGCCGGCGAGCGCGTGCAGCGCCGCGAACGGCGCCGGCCGGCCGGACATTGCTCCCATCGCATCCGTCGATTGAAGTGCGTCCATGATGTTTCCTCCCTGGTAAAGGTGAGGAAGCTCCCGCCGCGGGACTGCGGCAGTCGGCTTCAGCCGGAATCGGGACGCCCCCTCTGAGGGAATTAAATGTCGGGAACGCGAAAGGCAGCTCTCGGAAAATTGTTCCAGGTCAATATCTTGGTGTGAGAAACTCGCGCGCCGTGTCACATTGGCAGGCAATTTTTCACACTCGGCGTGCCGGAGTGACTTGAGTGGATCTGGTTTGTCCCGCGGGCGCCCTGCCCGCACTGAAGGCGGCCGTGGACAACGGCGCCGACTGGGTCTATCTCGGCCTGCGCGACGACACCAACGCGCGCAATTTCCCCGGCCTCAATTTCGATGGCGCGGCGCTGACTGAGGGTCTCGCGTACGCGCACCGGCACGGCCGCAAGGTGGCGATGGCGATCAACACTTACCCGCAGGCCGCGAACTGGCTGCGCTGGACCGCCGCCGTGGACCGCGCCGCAGCGCTCGGGGCGGACGCCATCATCGTCGCGGATGCGGCGCTCCTCGGTTATGCGCACCGCACGCACCCGCACCTGGAGCGGCACCTGTCGGTGCAGGGCTCGGCCACCAGCTACGAGGCGATCAACTTCTTCCACGAGCGCTTCGGCGTGAAGCGGGCGGTGCTGCCGCGCGTGCTCTCGCTCGCGCAGGTGGAGCTCGTGGCGCGCCATACGCCGGTCGAGATCGAGGTGTTCGGCTTCGGCGGCCTGTGCGTGATGGTGGAGGGACGCTGCGCGCTTTCCGCCTACGCCTGCGGCGAGGCGCCGAACACCGCCGGCGCCTGCTCGCCGGCGCACGCCGTGCGCTGGCAGGAGACGCCCGCGGGTCTCGAATCGCGCCTGAACGGCATCCTCATCGACCGCTACGCGAAGGGCGAGCGCGCCGCCTATCCCACGGTGTGCAAGGGCCGCTACGTGGCGGGCAACGACACCTACTATGCGTTCGAGGAACCGGCGAGCCTCAATACGCTCGACTTCATCCCCGAGTTCGGCCGCATCGGCGTGCACGCCGTGAAGATCGAGGGACGCCAGAGAAGCCCCGCCTACGTGGCGCAGGTGACGCGCGTCTGGCGCGAAGCGATCGATGCCTGGAAGGCAGGCCGCTTCGAGCCGCGCCCGTCCTGGACCGCGGCGCTCGCGCGCCACGCCGAGGGCAGCCAGACCACGCTCGGCGCCTTCTCGCGCCCCTGGAAATGAGGCGCGCCGCCACATGAGCCGCACCGCTCGATGAAGCTCGCGCTCGGCCCCCTGCTCTATTGCTGGCCGCGCGCGGCAGTGCTGCGCTTCTATGAGGGGATTGCCGCTGCCGCCGTGGATTCGGTGTACCTGGGCGAAGTGGTGTGCTCGCGCCGCCACGAGGTGTCATTCGATGACTGGCTCGCGATCGGCGACCAGCTCGCCGCTGCCGGCAAGGAAGTCGTGCTTTCGGCGCAGGCGCTCATCGAGTCCGAGGGCGACCTGAAACTTGTGCGCCGCGCGGTCGCCAACGGACGCTTCCGCGTGGAGGCGAACGACTGGGGCGCCGCGCACCTGCTCGCCGGCAGTCGCGGCTGGATCGCCGGTCCGCACCTCAACGTCTACAACCCGCAGACCCTCTCCCTGGCGGCGGAGCTCGGCGCGACACGCTGGGTCGCTCCCATGGAATCGACGCGCGAAATGGTGATCGGCATGCTGGCCGCGCGCCCCGCTGCGCTCGAGGCCGAGGTGTTCGCCTACGGCCGCATGCCGCTCGCGTTCTCGGCGCGCTGCTTTACCGCTCGCCGCTTCAACCGCCAGAAGGAGGATTGCGGCTTCTCGTGCCTCGACTTCCCCGACGGCATGGCGCTCGCGACGCGCGAAGGCAAGCCGTTCCTCGCCGTGAACGGCATCCAGACGCAGTCGGCGGGCGTGTATTGCCTGGCGGAGGAGCTGGCGGAATTGGGGGAGGCGGGCGCAGACATCCTGCGCGTCAGCCCCCAGGCCACCAATACGGTCGAAGTGCTGCACGTGCTGCGCTCCGCCTGCGAGGGCGCGCTCAGCAGCTTCGAGGCGCGCAAGGCGCTCGCCGCGTTCGCCCCGGGCAAGCTCTGGAACGGCTTCTGGCACGCGCGCCCCGGCATGGAGGCGGCGTGATTCCACTCACGCCCGGCAGGCTGCGCGCGGCGCTCGCCCCGCTGCGCGGCAAGGTGCTGCGCCTGGAGATCGCCGGCCTGGGCTTCGGGCCGCAGTTGACGCTGGATGCCATCGGCCTGCGCCCGGCGTTCGGCAAGCCGGACGTCACCATGCGCGCGAGCCTCGCGGACTTCGTCGCGCTCGCGCGCCGCCAGGAGGATCCGGACACGCTGTTCTTCACGCGCCGCCTGGTCCTCGAGGGCGACACCGCGCTCGGACTCGAGATCAAGAACGCGCTCGACGCGCTCGGCTGGGATTAGCGCCGTACGCATCAGCGGACGTGCGCCACCGCGCGTCGACAGCCGAGCGTCACTTCATGGTGGCGCCGACCTCGGCGAGCGTCGGGCCGCAGAGGTCCTTCTCGCCGCGCAACCGGTCCCAGAAGCCTTGCGCCACCACAGTCGCGCCGCCGGTCGCGGCGGCGGCGGCACCCGCGGTTACGCCCTTGGCGCTCACCCCGATGCGCGGGTTCACCATCGTGCCGGCCACCTCGATGAACGGGTTGGTGAACATTCCGGGGCTGATGCCGATGCCCTTGCGTGGACGGGTGTTGAAGTTGAGCGCCAGCGCCTCCGAGTGCAGATCCACCTTGCCGTACGCGACGACGGTGACTTTCTCGATCTGCAGGAGGACGGGACTGGCCGTGACGTGGCCGTCCACGACGTCGGCCCGGGTCACGACGCAATCGAGGCGCGTATAGGGATCCTTCGCCGCAAATGGATTGAGCTTCCCCGCGAGCTCGCCGATCAGGCCGCTACCGAGCAGGTCGAGCATGCCGGCTTTGACCCTGCCTGGCCCCAGCGTCACCAGGAACCGCCCTTTCGCGCCCGCTGCCATCTGCCGCGCGGAGGCGCCCCGCGTCTGGAGGGTCGCCTCCACGCTGGTCGGCGGTGTCTCGCCGGGCTGGATCTCACCCCCGGCGCCGAAGCCGGCGCGGAAACGGGTGGCGGTAGCCTTCAGGTCCAGGCCAGCGGCGCCGCCACCCTGCTGCGATAGCACGACCGAGCCGCTCAAGCTGCCGTCGACGCCGCCACGTGCGTGGCCCTCGAGCGCCAGCTGACCCGCGCCAAGCCGCAGCGTGCCGTCCACGTCCTTCAAGCTGCCCGCGCCAAGCTTCAGCTCGCCGAGCGCAAGATGCAGCCTGGTATCAGGGCCCTTCAGCATGCCGAGCGGCAGCGGCTCCTCGCCGAAGACGAACTTCTTTGCCGCCGCCTTGGGCGGCGGCTTGGCCTTTGACTTCGTTTCCGTGGCCAGGAACGGCGTCAGGTCGAGCACCGGCGAGGTGACGTCCGCTTCGATGCGGCGCTTGCCGGTTCGCGTCATCGACGCCGATGCCGCGATCTCGTTCCCGCCGACGCGTGCCTTGAGGTCCTTCACCTCGATCCTGGCGCGGCTGTCGGCGTAGATCCCGCTCATCTGCAATGGCATCGCCGGGAGCCCTTCCCGCAGCGTCGCCAGGCTCTCGACAGCGGCCTTGAAGCGGATGGCGGCGCCCGGCTTGCCGCTCGTGCGGATCGTCCCGTCTGCCGTCGCTTTCGCGCCTGCATACTGGGCGCTGATCGCGTCGAGCTTGATCTCCGTGCGTGAGGACGCAACGCGCCCGCTGGCCTTGGCGACGCCCGCCGGCAGGCCTTCCACGCCGAACGCAGCCGCGAGGCGCGCTGCGTCCGCCACTGACACCTCGAATCGCAGGTCCGAGCCGGATAGGCCGAGGACGCTGAGGGTCCCATCCGCCTTGGCCGCGATGTCGCCGAGCTTCGCGTCGACCTCGAGCCGGGTGAGCTCGCCCGCGTCCGACAGCCGCGCGTCGAACCTCAAGGCGCCCGTGGCAAACACCGGCAGCTGCAGCTTTTTGAGCATGCCGCCGAGATCGGGGTTCGCGACTTTCAGCGTCAGGTCGGCGCCGTCCAGCGGGTCGAGTCGGCCGAGCGCGCCCTTGAGGTCGAGCCGCAGGTTTCCCAGCGAAGCCTGCATCGCCATGCGGATGTCCCGCCCGGAGACAAGCGCGCTCAGTGGTCCGAGGTCACCCGCGAGGCTGGCCGGATAGTCGTCGAGCCTGCCCTTGCCGGCGACCGCGAACAGGCCGTCCGCCGCGGACTCGATGGTGAAGGTCTCCAGCAGCGCGACGCGCTCGGGCTTTCCGGGTTCGCGATAGGTGACCCGGACACTGTCGAGCTTGGCGCGCAGGATCACGGCCGGGACCTTGGTGGCCTCGACGCCGCCCGACTCCACTTCCTCCGCCGCCGCGGTTTCCTCGCCGAAGACCCAGTTACCCTTACCCTCGGCGTCCTTCTCGAGGACGACGCTCACATCGCTCAGCTCGAACGAGCGCACGTCCACCGGGCCCGAGACCAGCGACCAGAGGCCGACCTGCGCAGAGAAGCGCCCGACCTCGACCATCTGCGGCGCAGAGCCCCCCGGCACGTTGCCGAGGCGCACGCGCTCCGCGCGCACGAGAATCGACGGCAGCACCTTGAGCTCGAAGGCTCCGTCGATGGCAAAGGGCCTGCCGAGCGCCTCCGTGACGAGCGACTCGATGCGCCCCTTGTGGCGGCTCAGATCACCGAAAGCGAGATAGAGCAGGATCGCGAGGAGTAGCGCCCCCACAGCGGCGAGGGCGATGGTGATGGAGCGGCGCAGCGACATGGTTTACCGGGAGCAGTCTCGACGCGCGCGGCGAGTGCTAGCGGGGCGCGATCGTCTCGCGCGCCTTGCGCGCGGCTTCCTGGGCGTCGAGCGCGAGCTTGTAGGCGACGTAGTACTTGAAGATGTTGCGCACGTAGGTCGTGGTCTCCTCGCCGATGCGCCGCGCCACCACGATCTCGACGTTGTCGAACCACTTGTCCTGATCGAGCCCGCGCTTGGCGGCGTCGGTGCGCATGCGCGAGATGTTGCCCGGTCCAGCGTTATAGCTGGCGAAGGCGAACAGCGTGCGGTCCTGCTCGCTGAACTTGGCGTCCTCGAAGTAGCGCGTCATCAGGCGGTTCATGTACTTCGCGCCCGCGTGGATGTTGGGCTCGAGCTGGTGGATGTCGCCCACGGCGAGCTCCGCGCCCGTGTCGGGCATGATCTGCATCACGCCGACGGCACCGGCGTGGCTGCGCGCCTCCTGGCGCAGCTTCGATTCCTGGAAGCCCTGCGCCGCGAGCATCAGGGGGTCGAACCCGTAGCGGGCACCGTATTTGTCGAACAGCCGCACGGTCGCCTCGAAGCGCTTCCACTCGGCACCCGCGGTGTTGTTGCCGATGCGCTTGATGCGCTTCTCCTGTTGGGCGAGCCGGGTTTCGATCACGCCCTGCCTCTTCACGACGGTGCGGTAGTAGTCGGCCAGCACAGCTTCGAGCTTCGGGCTCCCCTTGCGCACGGCCCAGCCCGTGTGCCCCTCGGCACGCAGGACGAGGTCCTCGCGCAGCTTGACCTTCGGCAGGATCTGCGCCCAGATGCGCGCTTTCCAGTCGTCCACCACGATGAGGCCGAGCAGGCCGGCCGCCAGCATCTCGAGCGCGTCCTCGTCCTCGAGCGCCTCCGGCAGCTCGACGATCTTCGCCGGCGCCTTGCGCTCCTTCGCGAGGCGCTGGTTGAGCGCCGCCAGGCTCTCGTAGTAGCTGCTCGCCTTTCGCACGTGCACGGCCTTGCCGGCAAGGTCATCCAGCGACGCCAGGGACGGCGACGCCGGGCCCGTCACGATCAGCTCGCGCACCGGCTTGCGGTCCTCCGGCGCGACGAAGTCCACGAGCTTGCGCCGCTCCTCGGTCGCGGTGAGATTGCCCGCCGCGATATCGCCGCGGCCCTGCGCGACCCCGGCAAGCAGCTGGTCCCGCGACGCGGGGATGATCACCACTGTCAGCGGGCGCTTGCCGAGCTGCTTTGCGTAGCGCTTGTTCAGGTAGCGCTCGAACTCGCGCACCAGCTCCGCGCTCAGTCCGCGCTCGTGGCCCTTGTCCACGGTGTAGAGGGTCCGGCTGTAGGGCACCAGCACGCGGACGATGCGCCGTTCGAGCATGGCGTCGAAGTCGCCCATCCAGGGCTCGTTCGCCAGGCTCAGCTGGCGCGGCTTGGCGGGCGCTGCCTTGGTCTCCTGCGCGACGGCTGGCGACACGCCAAAGGTCGCCGCCGCCGCGCCGAGAATCACGGCGCCCGCGATGCGGGTCAGTACGGAAATGCGGCGGTGAACCAAGGCGGCCCCCAACGTCGTGCGCGGGTATTGTGCCCTGTTCCGGCTGGCGCGGGTCGCTACCGGCGCACGCGCGCTACTTCCGCCAGGCGCGCAGCCGCGCCAGGTCGGGGATGTCCACCGTGCGCCCGCGCACCTCGATCAGGCCTTCCTCCGTAAGGTGGCGCAGGATGCGCGAGAGGTGCTCCGCGCTTAGATTGAGGCGCGAGGCGATTGCCCGCTTGGCTGCGGGCAGCGCCACGCTTGCCGAGCCGCGCTCGGCTTCGCCCGCTGCCGCGAGCAGCCAGGCCGCGAAACGCTTCTCGCCGGAGCCGAGCGCATAGGTGTCGAGCTCGCGCGCGGCGGCGTGCAGCTTGGCCGAGAGCGTGGCGATGATGCGCCGCGCGAACCCGGGATTGCGCGCGAGCTCTCCGAACACGGCGTCCTTCGCCACGTGCAGCACCAGCGCGTCGCCGAGCGCACGCGCGCTCACGATGTAGGGCTTCTCGAGGAACATGATGGCCTCGCCGAAGCTGCGCCCGGCGCCGACGATGTCGGTGACGCGCTCGCGGCCGTGCGGCCCGTGCGCGCGCAGCTCGATGCGGCCGTGCACCACGGCGTGAAAGCCGGTGGGCGGCTCGCCCTGGCGGAACAGGAACTCGCCGCGCCTCAACTCGCGACGCGTGGTCCCCGCGGCGAGGCGCGCGACCTCCGCCGCACCCAGCCCCGCGAACAGCGGCAGCCGGGCGAGGAACTGCTCGGTCCGGATCGGGCGGCGCACAAGCGCAGGTTAGCCGCCCCGAGGCGGACGCGCTTGATGCGCGTCAAGCCCGCGCGCTAGCGCGCGGGCGCGCCTTCGTCCCGGCGGCGCTCGATCGAACCGTCCTGCGCCGCAGCCTGCGGCTCCAGCCAGAAGGCGTCGCTCGCGGGGAAAGTCCCGCGCAGCGCCTCGTCGAGCTTCTCGTCCTGGGTCATGCGCCGAAACTCTCCCCGCAGCCGCAACGACGCTGCGCGTTGGGATTGTCGAAGCGGAGCCGCCGCGCGAGCCCCTCCTGCACCAAGTCCACGGTGGTGCCCTGCAGGTACGGGAGGCTCAGGGCGTCCACCGTCACGTGCACGCCGCCGCATTCGAAGACGGTGTCGTCGCCGCGGATCGCGTCCGCGGGATCGACGCGATAGCCAAGGCCCGAGCAGCCGGTGGGAACGACCGAGAGACGCACCGCCACCGCGCCCGCGTGGCGGCCGAGCTGCGCGGCGAGGAACTTCGCGGCGCTCGCGCTCACCGACACCGGGGCGGACCCCGCGACGCGCGCCGGCAGCCGGCGCGGCGCCCTTTCCACGTCCACTTCGCCGCCCGTGGCGATCGCCTGGCACGCGAGCCGCGCACCAGGCATGGTTGCCGCCGCGCGATCGAGCAGATCGAGCTCGTCGGCGCTCGCCGGGCCGAGCGCCTGCGCGCCCTCGCGCACGACGACGAGGCAGGAGGCGCAGGCGAGCGCGCCTCCGCAGTCATGCTCCAGCGCAATACCCGCGCCCAGCATGCGGTCCAGCAGCCGCTCGCCCTTCGCCAGGCTTGACTTGAAGCGCTTCACTCAGGTTCGACTGCACCGGCGCCGCAGCGTTCCCGGCGCTTCGCCCCGCGCTCAGGCCGCAAGCTTCTCCTCGAGCTGCAGCGCGACCAGCTCGCCCGCAAGGATCGCGGCCGGATAGAGCACCTGCTCCTCGGTTTGCGCGTGCAGCACCAGCGCCTCGGCGAAGCGCTCGACCTCCGGCCGGCCCGCCTTGCGCGCCGCGTCGCGCAGCTCGTCCAGTGCGCCCACGATCAGCTTGTGCTCCGCGAGCATTTGCGGGAGCTCGGCCTTCAGGCGCCGCGTCATCGGCAGCACCTCGGCCATTTCGGCCCTGGCCTTGCCCCGCGCCAGTTGCTCCAGCAGTGCGAGCGGCGGCAGCGCGAATTCCTCCTCGCGCACGAAGTGCGGGTGCAGCAGGCGCGCGACTTCGCGCGCCGCTTCGCCCACGGCGCCGGGTTGGCGGGTCGCCTCGAGCAGGCGCGCGTGCAATTCCTCGTGCTCGGCCTGCAGGGGTTTCGGGATCTCGAATTTCATGATTGCCTCCATGGGTTGCCGGCGAAATTGCCGGTCATGCGAAGTTCGATGCCGCATTGCCGGGGTCGTTCCGGCAGCTGCCGGAAAGCTTGATGCCTGCTAAGCCCCCGCGAGCAGGTCTGCCACGCGCGCCTGCCAGGCGCGCGCGAAGCCCTGGCGCGCCTCTGGAGTGGTTTCCGGCGAGAGCACGCCGCGCAGCGCGGCAATGAGCTCGGGCGAGACCGCAGCCGCACGCGGCAGATCCGCGTCCACGGTGCGGCCTGTGTCCAGGCGCGTGTAGCGCAGCTCCGATGCGATCGGCGCGCCGAACACCAGCAGGCCGCGGCGCTCGAAGCGACCGGCGAGGCCCTTGAAGCCGCCTTCGCCCGCCGCGCCGGTCACGAGGCCCGCCACACTTGCGATCACGCCCGTCACGCCCTCGTTAACCCGGGCGCGCAGCTCTACGCGGATCGCGCCACGCTCGGGTGTCTCGCCGGGATAGAGCTCGGCAAGCGCCTGCCGGGTTGCGAGCCAGGCGCCCGCCACGGTCGGGCAGGAGTGGCCAGTGAGCTTGACCGCATCGGCATAGGTGTAGTCGAGCCGCCCACCCTCGGCCGCGCCGAGAAGCTCGGCGAGCGGATCGCGCATCGCGATCCGCCCGCCCGCCACCGCGTCAGATGCGCTTCCAGCCGGCATGGTCGAAGTGCTCGCCATAGGCATTGAGCGCCTTGGCCACGCGCTCGGCGCCAGCGCGGGGCTTCACGCCCTTCTCCTTGCCCTGCATCGCCTCGGCGCCGGCCAGCAGCTCGGCCACGACGATATGCAGCTGCGCGTCCGCCTCGGGCTCGAGCTTGCAGTTCTGCACGATGCCCGCGACCTCGCCCTCGATTCTGCCGGCGAGCGCCTGGTATTGCTGCGGCGTGGCCTTGTTGGCGTGGATCGCCTTGAGCTCCGCGGCGAGCACGCCGCGAATGCTTTCCATCCCGTTCCGCAGCGCTTCGTCGGTCTGCCACTTCTTGCCGTGGTCGAGCACGAGCTTCGCCTCTTGCGCGCCGTGACTGTGCTCGTGCGCGTCCTTCGCGGCGAGCGCCGGGCCGCCGAACGCCAGCGCCAGCGCCGCCGCGAGGGCCACCTGCCTGATGCCATTCTTCATGATGCGTTCTCCTCTGTAGGGGTTGCCGGCAACACGCCGGCTCCACAGGGAGAGGGACCCACAGCGCCTCCGGGGCGTTCCAATGCACAAGAGAAACCTTGACGACCGCTAAGGCTGCGGCCTGAACTCGCCTTAATCGTGCGCTAAGAATTGCGGCCTATCGTGGGCGCCGTGCGTCAACCACGGAGAGAGCTGATCATGAGAAGCATTTTCGTCGCAGCGGCAATCGTGCTGGCCGGAGCAGCGCAGGCCGCGCAACCCGGCGAGCTCCTCGCAGGCTATGAAACTGCGGCGCGGCGCGAAGATCCTGCGTTCGCGGGCGTCTCCGCGACCCGCGGCGAGCAGTTCTTCAATGCGCGTCACGGCGGAGAGTGGAGCTGCGCCAGCTGTCATGGCGCCTCGGGCGCCATCCAGGGCAAGCATGCGAAGACCGGCAAGGCCATCGCGCCACTCTCGCCCGCCGCCAACCCGGAGCGCTTCGCCGACGCGGCAAGGGTCGAGAAGTGGTTCAAGCGCAACTGCAACGACGTGCTCGGCCGCGCCTGCACGAGCGCCGAAAAGGGCGACGTGCTCGCCTACCTGACCAAGGGCCGCCCATGAGAGCCCTGCTCCTCGCCGCGCTGCTCGGGCTCGCCGCGACGCCTGCGGGCGCGGATGACAAGCCGCGGCCGCCGCCGGATCCCGTCTACAAGGCCGAATGCGGC
>DASTHP010000047.1:0-2597 GCA_035718125.1 Burkholderiales bacterium
ATGCTGCAGGAGGTGCTCGCCAAGCACAAGATTCCCTACACCGCTTTCAAGTACGCGGAGAACACCGGCCAGATGGCGCCGATCCGCGAGCAGGCCGGCACCTTCGCCGATTCGATCAAGCTTTGGTCCGCCGCCTAAGGAGACCCGCGCATGAGCACCCCCGCCCCGATCCAGGCCCCGCAGAGCGCCAAGAAGCCGCAGAACGTCCAGAAGGAGGACGCGATGTGGCTGCAGAAGGAAATGATCGCGAAGAATTACGGCCAGCTCGCCACCGCGCACACCGAGGGCAAGAAGATCTCCGCCACTTTCGTGCCCGGCAACCTGAACGAGCTGCTGATGTGCTTCGACTTCGTGCGCCGCCTGCCCGAGACCGACGCGCTGCAGAACGGCATGCGCAAGAAGTCCGGCAAGATGATCATGGAAGCCGAGCGCGACGGCCACTCCGAGGACGTCTGCACCTACGTGAAGAGCGACCTCGGCATGATGCTGCAGGGCGAGTTCGGCCCCACCGGCGAGCCGATGCCGCACCCGGACGTGCTGCTGCTGTCCTACACCGGCTGCTTCACCTTCATGAAGTGGTTCGAGCTGGTGCGCCAGAAATACGGCTGCGAGACGCTGATGCTGCACGTGCCCTACCAGGGCGACGGCAAGATCAACCCGGCGATGCGCGACTACGTCGTCAAGCAGCTGAAGGACAAGATCATCCCGGCGCTGGAGCGCATCTCGGGCGTGAAGTTCGACATCGACCGCCTGCGCGGCTACATGCGCGAGTCGCAGAAGGCGGAAGAAGACCTGGTGCGCGTGCTGCAGTCGGCCAAGCACCGGCCTTCGCCGATCGACGGCTACTTCGGCGGCGTGTACTACATCGGACCGATCTTCACCGCGTTCCGCGGCACTCCCGAGGCGACGCGCTTCTACTCGACGCTGAATGCCGAGGTGCAGGAGCGCATCCGCCAGGGCAAGGGCCCGACGACGCCGGAAGGCGAGATGGCCGAGGAGAAGTACCGCCTGGTGGTCGAGGGCCCGCCCAACTGGACCAGCTTCCGCGACTTCTGGAAGATGTTCTACGACGAGGGCGCGGTGGTGGTGGCGAGCACCTACGCCAAGGTGGGCGGCGTGTACGACTTCGGCTTCCGCCACGACGCCGAGCGGCCGCTGGAGTCGCTCGCCGAGTACTGCCTGGGCTGCTACACCAACCTCAATTTCCCGCAGCGCATCGACATGATCTGCAAGTACATCGAGGAGTACCAGGCCGATGGGCTGCTGATCAATTCGATCAAGAGCTGCAACAGCTTTTCCGCGGGCCAGCTGCTGATCCTGCGCGAGGTGGAGAAGCGCACCGGCAAGCCCGCCGCGTTCATCGAGTCGGACCTGGTGGACCCGCGCTACTTCTCGGGGGCCAACATCAAGAACCGCCTGGAGAGCTACTTCCAGATGATCAAGCAGAAGCGTGCTGCCGCCGGCCAACCGGTGCATTGAGCCATGAAGACCTTCATCGGCATCGATCTGGGCTCGACCACCACCAAGGCGGTGGTGATCGACGAGAAGCGCAGCATCCTCGGGCGCGGCATCACCAACTCGCGCTCCAACTACGACACCGCCGCCGCGATCGCCAAGCAGGAGGCGCTGGTGGCGGCGCGCTTCCATCTGTTTCGCGAGGCGCTCGGCGCCAGCGGCGCGCTCAACGGCGCGCTCGAGGGCTTCCTCGGGCAGCTGGAGCGCGATTTTCGCCTCGAGCAGTTCCTCGAGCAGCTCGCCGACCTCGCGCAGGTGTGCGAGCGCAACGCCGCGTCCGCGCCGGAAGTCGTGGCGGCGCTGCGCACGCTCTTCGACCTGCTGCAGAAGGAGGCACCGGAGCTCTTTGCCCCCGGCGCGAAGCGCAAGAGCGACTTCTTCCGCGACATCGCCGGCAGCCGCTACCTGGCGCTCGGCGAGCAGGTGGCCAAGGACGCGGGCATCCGCTACGACCAGCTGCTCAACGCCTTCGACCGCTCGATCATCGAGGTGGAGAACCGCGTGTACGGCGAATCGACCTCGCGGCACCTGCTGGCCGCGCTGGATCGCACCTTCAAGCTACAGCCCGAGACGCAGAAGCTCTCCGCCAAGATCCGCGCGCCGATCCAGGGCGTGCTCGACATCAAGCTGGAGGAGACCTACGTGGTGGGCACCGGGTATGGGCGCGCGCGGCTGCCGTTCTCGAAGGAGCACATCCGCTCCGAGATCCTGTGCCACGGCCTGGGCGCGCACGTCATGTACCCGAATACCGCCACGGTGCTCGACATCGGTGGCCAGGACACCAAGGCGATCCAGGTGGACAAGCACGGCATCGTCGAGTCCTTCCAGATGAACGACCGCTGTGCCGCCGGCTGCGGGCGCTACCTCGGCTACATCGCCGACGAGATGAACATGGGCCTGCACGAGCTGGGGCCGCTCGCCATGAAGGCGACCAAGACGATCCGCATCAACTCGACCTGCACCGTGTTCGCGGGCGCCGAGCTGCGCGATCGCCTGTCGCTGGGCGAGAAGCGCGAGGACATCATGGCGGGGCTGCACCGCGCGATCGTCTTGCGCGCGATGTCCATCCTGGCGCGCTCGGG
>DASTHP010000048.1:0-15273 GCA_035718125.1 Burkholderiales bacterium
AGGGAAAGGGCCAGAGCATGATGGGCACCGACCAGGACGACCTCGTCCTGATGCCGATCAGCACGGCTCGCAAGCGCGTGCTGGGCGCGACCAATCTCGCCAAACAGCGCAGCGTCGGCACCATCTGGGTCAAGGTGCGCGAGGGCCATGACATGAAGGCGGCCGAGGACCAGGTGCGCGCGCTGCTGCGCCAGCGCCACCGCCTGCAGCCTGGCCAGGACGACGATTTCTCCCTGCGCAATCTCGAGGAAGTCGCGGCCACGCAGGAAGCCTCCAGCCGGGTGCTGGCGCTGCTGCTCGCCGCCGTCGCCTCCGTGTCGCTGGTGGTGGGGGGCATCGGCATCATGAACATCATGCTGGTGTCGGTCACCGAGCGCACGCGCGAAATCGGGCTGCGCATGGCGGTGGGCGCGCGCACGCGCGACATCCTCGGGCAGTTCCTCGTGGAGGCCGTGACGCTGTCGCTGATCGGCGGCCTGGTGGGCGTCGCGCTCGGCACCGCGACGGCGTTTGCAGTGGCGCAGTTCGCCGGCTGGCGCATCGTGCTCTCGCCCGAGGCGGTGCTGCTCGCGGTCGCCTTCGCCTTCATCATCGGCGTGTTCTTCGGCTTCTATCCGGCGCGCAAGGCGGCGCGCCTGCATCCGGTCGAGGCGTTGCGCTTCGAATGACGGCATCCGCGCGCATGGGGCACCTGATCGCGGCGGCGGCCATTGCCGTACTCGCCTCGGCGCTCTACGTGCCGTTCCTGGGCAATCCGCTGGTCTTCGACGACGCCAATTTCTTCACGGGCCAGAAGTTCGTCTACTACGCCACGCATCCGGTCGGCATGGACCGGCGGCTGCCCGGTTATTTCACGCTCGCGGCAACGCGCGTGCTCTGGAGCGGGATCGAGGCGCAGCGCATCCTCAGCCTGGTTTTCCACATTGGCTGCGCGCTCGCGCTTTACCGGCTGCTCTACGGCCTGCAGCGCGCGGCACTGCCGGGCACGGCCGCATCGCCACCGCAACCGTTCGATGCGCCTGCGGCGCTGCGGGCGGCAATCGGCGCGACCGCATTCGCGCTGCATCCGGTGACGGTCTACGGCGCCGCGTACCTCGTCCAGCGCAGCCTCGTGCTCGCCACGCTGTTCTCTTTGCTGTCGCTCATCTTCTTCCTGCGCGGCCTGCAAGGCGGCCGTTACCGCGACACGCTGTGGGCCGCTCTGCTCTACTCGCTCGCGGTGCTCTCGAAGGAGCACGCGGTGCTGCTTCCCGCTGTTGCCCTGCCCATCGCGGCGCTCGCGGGCGCGGGCCGCCGCCTCTCGGTTCGGCACATCGCGCTGTACCTCGCGGCGTGCGCCCCGGCCGCGGTCTTCGTCGCGCTGCTCAGTACCGGCGCAATCGGCAAACCCTATGAGCCGCAGTTCGACCAGATCGCCGCGCAAATGGGCGACGCGAGCGGACAGGATATCTCCGGCACGCCGCTCGCACTGAGCGCCGTCACCCAGGCCGGCCTGTTCTTCAGGTACCTGGCGCTCTGGTTCTGGCCGGATACAGCGGGGATGTCGATCGACCTGCGCGTGGATTTCCTCGGCAGCTGGTCGGCGGGCTGGATCGCGCTCAAGCTGCTCGCGTTCGCGGCGACCGGCGCGCTGGGCGTCGCGCTGCTGCGGAGGCGTGGCGCCGCGCGCCTGTGCGGATTCGGCCTGCTCTACTTCTGGATCCTGTTCGTCGTCGAGTTTGCCGCGGCCCGCTTCCAGGAGCCGTTCGTCTTGTACCGCAGCTATCTGTGGGCGCCAGGGTTCGCCTGCATCGCAGTAGGGTTGCTTTCTCTCTTGCCAGTGCGAATGGCGGCGGCGGCCGGCGCATTGCTCTGCATGGTGCTGGCGTACGGGGCCTACGACCGCCTCGGCACGTTCGCCAGCCCGCTGCGGCTGTGGCAGGACGCCGTGGCCAAGCTGCCGGCGACTCCCGTGCCCTGGGGTTCCCGTACGCTGTACAACCTCGGACGCGAGTACCTGTACTCGGGGCAACCCGCCAAGGCAATCGCAATTACCGAGCGCTGCGCCAAGCAGTATCCCGAAACGGCCCAGTGCCACTATGCACGGGGCGCGATCCACTTGCACCTGGGCGAGCACGAGCAGTCCGTCGTGCATTTCTCCCGCGTGCTGCAGCTGATGCCGCAAACAGCGGTGGCCCACCACCGCATGGGGATGGCGCTCGAAGGCCTCGGCCGCATCGAGGATGCGAAAGCGAGCTACCGTACGGCCGCGAAGCTCGGATTCAAGGGCGCCAACCTCGAGCTCGAGCGCCTGGATTCGCCGGACGGCAAGTCCACCAAGCGTCGCTGACGGTCAGCGCTCCTCGCCAACGCGTCGGCGCGAGTGCCGCCTGCAACCTCGCAGCGGTTACAGCGTCATCCGCGGAGACCTGCGCGCTGCACCAGGGCGTCCGCGACCGCCTCGATGGCATCTGCCCAGTCACCATCGCGCGCTTGCCTGAACAGCCGCATGCTGGGATACCAGGGATTGTCGGCGCGCGCGAGGTGATAGCGCCAGTCCGGCGCATGCGCCACCAGCACCCAGGTCGGCAGGCCCATGGCGCCACCCAGGTGGGCGACCGAGGTGTCGATCGTGATCACCAGGTCGAGCAGCGTGGCGAGCGCCGCGGTATCGGAGAAATCCGCGATGCGCGCAGCATGGTCGATCAGCCTCATGCCTGACGGCGGTGCCGAAGCTTGCGCGGCCGCCGCCCCCACCTGCAGACTGTAGAAGATGGTGCCGGCCGCGCGCGAGAGTGGCGCCATTGCCGCAAGCGAGATCGAGCGCTTGCGGTCATCCCACTGCTGCGGGCGGCCCGCCCACACCAGGCCGACCCTGAGCCGGACGGTACCGAGACTCGCCGCGTCGGCGTCCAGCACGCTGCGCCAGCGCTCGATGCGCTGCGGTTCCGCCCGCACATAAGGACCACCCCATGGCAGGTTTTCCAGCGTGCTGCCAAAGCGCGCCGGGAGGCTCATCAAAGGCGCGTGCGCATCGAATGCCGGCAGCGGCTCGCCCCGCGCCACGACGCGCGCGACTCCAGGCACCCCCTCCATCAACGAGCGCAGCTCCGGCTGGCACTCCAGCACCACGCTCGCGCAGCGCGCGGCCACCGGCGCCGCGTAGCGCGCGAACTGCAGCGTATCGCCCAAGCCCTGCTCCGCGTGCAGCAGGATCGCGCCGCCGGTGCGCGCGCCGTCCCAGATCGGCTGCGCGAACCTGCGCGCGGGCCCATTGAACGCCGGGATGCGCCAGCGCCACTCATACTCGCGCCAGCCCTCGGCATATTCGCCGCGCAGCAGCAAGACGAACGCGCGGCTGAAATGCGCTTCGGCGAGCTCCGGTTCGATGGCCAGCGCCTGCGCGTAGGCGGCCAGCGCCTCGTCGTGCCGGCCGAGCTCGCGCAACGTGTTGCCGAGATCGTTGAACGCGAGCGCATCGCGCGGATTGGCGAGCGTCTGGCGGCGATAGCCCTGCGCCGCGCGTTCCAGGACGCCGGTGTCGCGCACGATGGACGCATAGTTCTGGTTGGCCTGCGCAAGTCCCGGCTCTAGGTCGAGTGCCTTGCGGTAGGCGGCGAGCGCCCCATCCAGGTTGCCCTGCATGTGCAGGACGCCGCCCAGGTTGTTGTATGCCCGCGCGTGGCCCGGCTGCAAGGCGATGGCGCGACGATAGCTAGCTTCCGCATCCGCAAGCCGTCCTGCACCCTGCCAAAGCCGTCCCGCCACATAGTGGGGGCCGGCTGCGGAGGGATCGGAGGCTTGCGCGCGCCGCGTCCACTCGAGGCCTTCTTCGGTGCGGCCGGCATCGGCGGCGATCGCCGCCATCAGGCATTGCGCCCGCGCGCCCGGTTGCCGGGCAAGGGCCGCTTCACAAAGCCGTCGCGACACCTCCAGCTCGCCGCGTTCGTAGGCCTCTTCCGCTTCTTGCAGCAGGCGGGCGGGATCCGCGCGCGCGCCGCCGAGTCTTGCGAGGATTCGATCCAGCATGCGCCGGATGATGGCAAAAAAAAGGCGCCCCGGAGGGCGCCTTTTCCTGTTGCGAGCTGCTGTGGCTTAGTAGTTGCCGCGGCAGGAGCCGGGCAGGTACTTGGCGGACAGCGTCGTACCGTCGGCCGTCGCGCCGCAGCGCCAGCCGTGCAGGCCGTTGCCCATGTTGCCCGGCGCAACCGCGGCGGTCGTCGCGTCAGCCATCGGGGCGATGGTCACTGCAGCGCCCGCAGGCACGGCAGAACCCAGAGCAGCAGTCACAGTCGCGGTCACCAGGCCGTTGTCGTCGGTCGTGATGCCGGCGACGTACTTGGAGCTAGCACCGGCTTCGCAGCCCCAGTTGCCGGCACCCGGCGAGCTGGTGCTCGACTGGTACACCTCGGTGATCGAGGTGCGGCACGCGCTCAACGCGAGAATGACTTCCGAGACCTTCGCGCGAATGGTGTAGTCCTGGTAGGCGGGAAGCGCGACCGCCGCCAAGATGCCGATAATCGCAACCACGATCATCAGCTCGATCAGCGTAAAGCCCTGTTGCAGGCGTTTCATGCAATTCTCCTCAAAGTTAGTGGCATAGCTGCCGTGGACTACTCAGCAACTCCCGTGCCAGGCTCGGGCGCCAACAAAATCACCCCTAATCGCGTGATTTTGTGCAGTGCGGTGACCCTGATCAGCACCGACTGACACAGTTGGTCACCCCGTTTCGGCGCGTTTGGGTCGTCCATAATTCGGGCTGGCCCGTCCATGCTTAACTGGTTGAGGAAAAAGGCAGGTTTCATGCCGTCGGCCCACGCAGAGCGGCTCATTGCAGCCGGGGTGGAAGCCGAGAAGCGTGGAAACCTCGAGGAGGCGCTCGCGCGGTTCCGCGAGGCCGCGCGCGTCGCGCCCCGCCATGCCACCGCGCACCTCAACCTCGGCATCGGGCTCGAAGCAAGCGGCGACGCCGAAGGGGCCATCCAGTGCTATGAAACCGCGCTGCGTCTGGACCCTCGCGAGGTTTATGCCCGTTACAACCTGGGCAAGCTGCTCTTCGCGCGGAGCGCGCCGGATCGAGCGGCACCGCTCCTGATGGACGCCGTGCGCCTCAAGCCAGACTTCCCGGAGGCTCTGGTGGTGCTTGCTGCGATCCAGGAGTCCCTGGGAAGCCAAGCCGAAGCGCTGGCGACGCTGCAAGCCGCCCTGCGCCAGCGCCCGGATGACCGCCTGGCGCTGCGCGGTTGCGGCCTCCTGCTCGGCAAGCTGGGTCGCTGGAGCGAGGCGGAAAGCTGCCTGCGGCGCGCGATCGCGACGGGCACAGATGACGCCGAGGCTGCCTGCGCGCTGGCCAATGCGCTCGTGCACCTCGGCCGAACCGAAGAATCGGCAGCGTGGTATCGGGCAGCGTTGCGCGCGAGGCCCGACTACCCGGAGGCGCTCAGCACCCTGGGCTGCATCCTGGTGGATCGCGGCAAACTGGAGGAAGCGCGCCCGCTGCTGGCCCGGGCGATCGAGCTCAGGCCGGCGCTCGCCGAGGCGCACGTGGGGCTGGGCAACCTGCACCATGCGCAACGGCGGCCGGACGAGGCCGCCGCAAGCTACCGCCGCGCGATTGCCCTCGATGCGCGCTTTGTGGAGGCCCACTGCAACCTGGGCCACGTGCTCGTTCTGACCGGGCAGCCCGCGGAGGCGCTGGCTGCGTACGACGCGGCCTTGTCGATCGATCCGGAGCATGCCGCGGCGCGCTGGGCGCGGGTGATGTGCCGCATTGCGCCCGTGCGCGCAGCGGACGAGGCGCCCGCGCAAGCACGCATCGCGTTCGCCGCCGGCCTCGCGGATCTCGACCGGTGGTTCGACGTGCGGCGCAGCGCCGAAGGCCATCGTGCCGTCGGCGTGCAGCAGCCCTTCTGGCTCGCCTATCACGCGGAGGACAACCTTGGCCTGCTGCGGCCCTACGGCGCGCTGTGCGCGCGCTTGATGGCGGCTTGGCAGAAGCAGCACCTGCCGCCGCCCGCGGTCCCCACGGTGCGCGGCGCGCGCGTGCGAGTCGGCGTTGTGTCGCAATACTTTTGCGCCCATTCCGTCTGGGACGCGCTCACCAGGGGCTGGTTCGAGCGGCTCGACCCGCGGCGCATCGAGTTGCTCGCCTTCAACCTCGGCTCCGCCGAGGACGCAGACACCAGCTATGCACGGTCGCGCGCCGCACGCTTCGTACAGGGCGCTGGCGGGCTGCAGGAATGGGCCGAGGCGATCAGCGCCGCCGCCCCCGATGTGCTGATCTATCCCGAGATCGGCATGGATCCCATGACCGTGAAGCTCGCGAGCCTGCGCCTCGCGCCGCTGCAGGCGGCATCGTGGGGACATCCGGAGACGACCGGGCTGCCCACGATCGACTGCTTCCTGTCGGCGCAAGGCCTCGAGCCCGATGGCGCGCAGGCGCACTACTCGGAGCGGCTGGTCCCGCTGCCGAACCTGGGTTGCTCCGTGCAGCCGCCCCGGTCGCCGGCCCAGGCAGCGGACCTGTCGCGCCTCGGCCTCGATCCCCGCATGCCCCTGCTGGTCTGTCCCGGCACGCCGTTCAAGTACGCGCCGGAGCACGATGCCACGCTATGCGCGATCGCGCACGAACTGGACGCTTGCCAGTTCGTGTTCTTCACGCATTGGGCACACGCGTTGTCCGAAAAGCTGCATGCGCGCCTCGCGGCCGCGTTCGCGAGCGCGGGGCTGAATCCAGACCGCCACTTGAGATTCCTGCCCTGGCTGAGCCGTGCCGAGTTCCACGCACTGATGCGCCGCGCGGACCTGTGCCTCGACAGCATCGGCTTCTCCGGCTTCAATACGGCGCTGCAGGCGCTCGAGTGCTCGGTGCCGATCGTGACGTGCGAGGGCCGATTCCTGCGCGGCCGGCTGGCGAGCGGCATCCTGCGGCGCATCGGCTTGCACGAGCTGGTGGCAAGCGACGAACGGGCCTATGTCGCTACTGCGGTCGAGCTGGCGCGCGACGCTTCCCTGCGTCAGGCGCTGCGCCCGCGCATCGAATCGCAACGCCATGCGCTCTACGCGGACCCCGCGCCGATCCGCGCCCTCGAAGCTTTTCTGCTTCAGGGCCGGTAGCCGGGGATCCTCGACTCGTCGACCGGGTCGATCTGCTCCTTGTCGAGGAACATCTCCGCGTAGCGCTGGTACACCTTCTTGCGCACGAAGATGTCGAACAGGTGCGGATCGATGTGGCCGTTGAGGCTGAACTTGCCGAGGATCTCGAGCGATTCGGACAGCGTCTTGCCCTTCTTGTAGGGCCGGTCCTTGGCGGTCAGCGCCTCGAAGATATCGGCGATCCCCATGACGCGCGCCTGCACCGACATCTGCTCGCCCTTGAGGCCGCGCGGATAGCCCCTGCCGTCCATGCGCTCGTGGTGCCCGCCGGCATACTCCGGCACGTTCTGCAGGTGCCGCGGCCAGGGCAGCGCCTCCAGCATCTTGATGGTCGCGACAATATGGTGGTTGATGACCTGGCGCTCCTCCGCGGTCAGCGTGCCGGCGCGGATCGTCAGGTTCTTCAGCTCGTCGTCGGTGAGGAACTTCGCCTCGTGGCCGGAAATGTCGGTCCAGCGGTACTCGGCGATACGCTTGATGCGCTCGATGTCGTCGTCGTGCATGCGCTCGCCGCCGATGTTGGCGGCGCGCAGGAACATGCGGTCCTCCTCGATGCGGCGCAGCCGCTCCCGGTAGCGCGCGCGCGCCTCCGGGTCGCCGCCCGCCTGCAGCATGGCGATCTCGGCGTCGCGCTTGAGGATCTCGAAGCGCGTGTCGATGAGGTGGATGCGGTCGTAGATGGTCTCCAGCTTGGTGGCCTTGTCGACCACGTGCACCGGCGTGGTGACCTTGCCGCAGTCGTGCAGCAGGCCCGCGATCTTGAGCTCGTAGCGGTCCTTGTCGGTCATGTGGAATTCGCGCAGCGGCCCGGCGTCGGTCTCGTTGACGGCCTCGGCGAGCATCATGGTGAGCGCGGGCACGCGCTGGCAGTGGCCGCCGGTATAGGGCGATTTCTCGTCGATGGCGGAGTTGATCATGTTGATGAACGACTCGAACAGCTGCTCGAGCTGGTTGATCAGCATGCGGTTGGTGAGCGCGATCGCCGCCTGCGAGGCGAGCGACTCGGCCAGGCGCTGGTCCGACGCCGAGAATGGCAGCACCTCGCCCGTCTGCGGGTCGGTGGCGTTGATCAGCTGCAGCACGCCGATGATCTCGTTCTCGTGGTTCGCCATCGGCACGGTGAGGAAGGACTTCGAGCGGTAACCCGTCTTCTTGTCGAAGTTGCGCGTGCCGGTGAAGTCGAAGCCGTCGGCGGTGTAGGCGTCGGCGATGTTCACCGTCTTGCCGGTGAGCGCCGCGTAGGCGGCGACCATGCTGTGGTTGGGCTTGCCGTCCTCCCCCACGAGGTGGATCGGGTAGAACGGCACCGCATTGCCGGAGGTGCCGCCGAGGTAGTACTTGAGGCTGGTGGTGCGCAGGATCTCGAAGCGCAACATGCGGTCTTCGGTGATCCGGTACAGCGTGCCGCCGTCCGCGCGCGTGATCGACTTCGCCGCGGTGAGGATCGTCTCGAGCAGGCGGTTGATGTCGCGCTCCGCGGAGAGCGATGCGCCGATCGCATTGAGCTGCTCGAGGCGCTGGACCAGGTCGTCGGCGGCGGCCCGCACCTCGGTGCCGAAGCGCAGCGCGTGCGTGCCGTCGAGTGTGCTGCTCATGCGGGCGACCCGTGGCGCCGCGTCACTTGATGCAGACCGAGCGAACTTCCTTGATGTGCGTGACGCCCGTCAGGCACTTTTCCATGCCGTCCTGCTTGAGGGTGCGCATGCCCTCCTCCAGGCAGATGGCCAGGATGTCGGCGACGCGCGCGTGCTCCTGGATGGCCTTCTTCAGGCGATCGGAGGCGACCAGCAGCTCGTGCAGGCCGCAGCGGCCCTTGAAGCCGCTGCCGCCGCACTTGTCGCAGCCGACGGGCTTGTAGAAGGTGAGCTGGCCCCTGTCGTTGCCATAGTGGCCCACCCAGTCCTTGTACACCCCCTCCATCGCGCCCTTGGGATCGGCCTTGAAGCGCGGCGTGTGCATCAGTTCGTCGCAGTACTCGCGCAGGAACGAGGTGAGCTCCGCCGGTTCCGGCGTGTAGGCCTGCTTGCAGGAGCACAGGCGCTTGGCGAGGCGCTGCGCGAGGATCCCCAGCAGCGCATCGGAGAAGTTGAACGGATCCATGCCCATGTCGAGCAGGCGGATGATCGACTCGGGGGCCGAGTTGGTGTGCAGCGTCGCGAACACCAGGTGGCCGGTGAGCGAAGCCTCGATGCCCGTCGAGGTGGTTTCCTTGTCGCGCATCTCGCCGACCATGATGATGTCGGGATCGGCGCGCAGGAAAGCCTTCATCACCACGGCGAAGTCCAGCCCCGCCTTGCGGTTCACCTGCACCTGGCGCAGGCCCTTCTGCGTGATCTCGACCGGGTCCTCGGCCGTCCAGATCTTGGTGTCGGGCGTGTTCAGGTACTTGAGCACCGAGTGCAGCGTGGTGGTCTTGCCCGAGCCGGTGGGGCCGCAGACGAAGAACAGGCCGTAGGGCTTGCTGACCGTCGCCTTGAGCTTTTCCTCGTTCGGCTTGGTGAAGCCCATCTTGTCGAGCGGAATCGGCTCGCCGGCGGCGAGAATCCGCATGACGATGTCCTCGACGCCACCCGCCGTGGGAATCGTCGCCACGCGCAGCTCGATGTCCAGCGGCCCGAACTTCTTGAACTTGATCTTGCCGTCCTGGGGCTTGCGCTTCTCGGCGATGTCGAGGTCGCACATGATCTTGATGCGCGCCGCGATCGCCATGCGGTAGCTCGCCGGCACCTCGATGTAGGGCCCCAGCGACCCGTCCTTCCTGAAGCGGATCTCGGTCTTCGACTTGCCGGGATAGGGCTCGATGTGGATGTCGGAGGCCCCCTGGTTGTAGGCGTCGATGATCACCTTGTTGACGAGCTTGACCAGCTCGTTGTCCGCCGCCGCCGAGGCCTCGTCGGCCGCCGCACCGTCGAAAACGGTCTCCTCGTCGTCCATCCCGGAGAGGATGTCGCCGATGTCGCCGGTGTCCAGGGACTCGGCGCCGTAGAACAGGTTGATCGTCTCCTTGAATTCCTTCTGCGTGGTGACGCGGTAGACGATCTTCGCCTTCGGGAACACGTTGGAGGCGATGCGCGAGCTGCGGATGCGCTCGGGGTCCAGGCACAGGACCACCAGTCCCTCCTTGGTGTCGTCGATCGGCAGCCACTGGTTCTGCTCGACGTACTCGCGCTTCAGGTTCTTGAGCAGCTCCATGGGCTTGACGCGGTCCTGCTTGTACGCCTCGTAGGGCACGCCGAAGAACTTGGAGAGCGCCGCGCCGATCGCCGGGATCTTGACCTGGAACTCCTCGGTGAGCACCTGCTCGACGTCGGTCGCCTTCTTGCGCGCCTGGCGCGAGGCGAGCTCGAACTCGCCCGCCGAGAGCACCGCCTCCGAGATCAGGTAGTCGTACTTGGTCTTGACCTGCTGCGGCTTCTGGCGCTGCCGGAAGGCGATGGCGAGCGTCTGCGAGAGTTCCGCCACCCCATCCTCGGTCAGCGGCCCGAAGGGCACGCCGGCCTTGTTGTTGATGATCTGGATGACGCCGATCAGCTCCTGGTTCTGGCCGTCCACGATCGGCGCCACCAGCTGCTGCTTGGTGCGGTAACCGGTGCGCTTGTCCACTTCCTGCAGGAAGCGCAGGTTCGGGTTGATCGATTTCAGCTCCGCGTCGTCGTAGCAGTCGCGGATGTTGATGGTCTTCTTGGCGAGCGCAACGTAGCCGGCGATCGAGTGCTCGGCGATCGGCAGCTTCAGGTCCTTGAACGAATTCAGGCCCGTCTTGACCTTGGAGACGATGGACTGCTTGTCCTCGCCGACCGAGTAGATGGTAAGGCGGTCCGCATTGAACAGCACGCAGATATCGGCGCTCACCTCCAGCATGATCTCGTCGATGTTGCTGGTGGCGTGAATCTTGTTGGTGACCGCCTGCAGCTGCTTCTGGAACGCAAGGCGGACGTTGGCGTCCACCTGCGGTCCAGCGTGGTGGCTAAGGACGGCGCTCATGGTGATACCCCCGATTGGGTTCAGCGGACAATGCTAGCTCCGGGCCTGCAAACATTCAACCGCCATAGTCCTGATTCTTAGGCGATTTTTCACGTGCCGCCCAGCGGGCGGGTCAAAATTCGAAAACCTGGTTGTTCTGCAGCATGCGCGGCTGCAGGCGGCCCGAGGATTCCTCGATTTCCTGCATGGTGAGCTCGGTCTCCCCGGGCTTGAGGTGCGTCACGTAGATCTCCGCGTCGCGCTCGAACTTGACCAGCTCCTCGGCCAGCATCGACGGGCACAGGTGCTTGGACAGCTCGGCCAGGTGGCGCTCCTTGTTGGCGAAAGCAGTCTCGATGATCAGGTACTTCAGGTTCGTCACGCGGTTGACGATCGACCACAGCGCGTCGTTCGGACCGGTGTCGCCCGTGAACACGAGGCTGCCCTTGCCGCTGTCGAGCAGGAACCCCACCGCAGGCACGGTATGGATCGCCGGCAACGGCGTGAACGCGCGCCCGGCGAGCGCGACCGTGCGCCCGAGCTCGATTTCCGCATAGCGCATGAACGGCGTCAGCGGCGTGGGGATCTGCGTGAAGTCGGGCCAGATCTCCCAATTGAAGATGTGGTTCTTCAGGATGGCGATGGTCTCGCGGGTCGCGTGCACGGTGATCGGCTGGCCGCGCATGCCGCCCACCGTGTCGGCGATGAAGGCGATCGAGGCGACATGGTCGAGATGCGAGTGCGTGACGAAGATGTGGTCGATGAGCGAGAGCTCCGCCAGCGACAGGTCGCCCACGCCGGTGCCGGCGTCGAGCAGCACGTCGCCATCCACCAGGAACGAGGTGGTGCGCAGGTGGCGGCCGCCGATGCCGCCCGAACAGCCGAGGACGCGTAGCCTCATGGACTCGTCCTATTTCTCGTCGAAGGCCGTGACGCCGTCCCAGCCCGCCGCGGGCGGGTGGCGGCGCATGTCGGCAACCCGGTCCGCGTAGAAGGCATAGAGATCGCACCCGGCATTGATGCGGCGCAGGTTGAGCAGTCCGACTTCGACCTGGTCCCACTGCTGCGCGCGGTAGGCGCGCAGCGTCTGGTTCCAGAGCTTGAGCTCGTCCTGCAGCTTGCGGTCCACCTCGGGTTCCAGGCCGAGCGGCTCGTAGATGGTGACCGCCTCATCCTTGCCCTTCACCTTGATCCGGTCCACTTCCCTGAATACCACGTCCTTCACCTGGGCGCGCGTGGCCTCGCCGACCAGGATGCCGACGCCGTAGCCCTTGGTGCGGCCCTCCAGGCGCGAGGCGACGTTGACCGGATCGCCCATCACCGTGTACGCGCGGCGCACCTGCGAGCCCATGTCGCCGACGCGCACGTTGCCGGAATTGACGCCGACGCCGATCTTGATCGTCGGCCAGCCGCGCGCGGCGAACTTCTCGTTCAGGATCCGGCATTCCTTCTGCATGTCGAGCGCCGCCAGCACGCCATTGCGCGCGTGCTGCGCATCCTCGACCGGCGCACCCCAGAACGCCATGATGGCGTCGCCGATGTACTTGTCGAGCGTGCCGCGATGACGGCTGCGGATGATGCCGCTCATGTCGGTGAGGTACTCGTTGATGTATTCGCGCAGCTCCTCGGGCTTGAGCGCCTCGGAGATGCCGGTGAAACCGCGCACGTCCGAGAACAGGATCGTCAGCTCGGCGGCGCGCGGCTCCATGTTGTACTTCTGCGGGTCACGCGCCATTTCGTCGACCAGCTCCGGCGGCACATACTGGCCGAAGAGCTCCGTGAACTGGCGCTTGGACCGCGCCTCCACGAAGTAGCCGTAGGCCATGTTCATCGTGTACAGCGCCGCGATCATCAGCAGCGACGCGGCAAGCGGCAGCACCGTGTCGGCGTAATGCCAGATGCTCACGTCGAGCGCGGTGATCAGCGTGGCGCCGCCGAAAGCCGCCAGCGTGGCGAGCAGCGGCGAGAGCAGCGGGATCAGCAGCGACAGCGTCACGCCGCCGAGCAGCAGCAGCACCACCTCGGCCCCCAGCATGAAGGGCGGCTTCTCCTTGAGGTTGCGGTCGAGCATGCCGGCGATCAGGTTGGCGTGCACCTCGACCCCGGGGTACACGTTGTCGACCGGCGTGGCGCGCAGGTCGAGCAGGCCGGGCGCGCTGGTGCCGACCAGCGCGATGCGCCCTTTGAGCTTCTCCGCCGGCACGCGGTCGGCCAGCACGTCGGCGAGCGACAGGTACTGGAAGCTGAACTTGCTGCCGCGAAACGGGATCAGCGTCGCCGCCACCTCGTCGACCGGGATGGTGAGCGGCCCGACCTTGAGCCATTCCAGCCCGCTGTAGCCACGCTGCAGGAAGCGGTCCGGGGCGTAACCGGGCTCGACCTTGGGAAAGCCGAGGATGGTGCGCACCACCGCGAGCGACAGCGACTCGTAGTAGGCGCCGTCCAGCTCGACGATCATTGGCACGCGGCGGATGATGCCGTCGGCGTCGGGCAGCGGGTTGAAGTGCCCGGCGCTGGCGGCGTTCTGCTGGAACTGCGGCAGGTTGCCGCCATAGCCCATCCAGGTGGTGAAGCTGATGTTGCGGCCCTGGAAGGTGCCTTTGGGCAGCACCGGCTCCGGGATGGCGGCGATGCGCTTGGCGTCCTTCTCGCTGCTGAGGTAGTAGCCCAGCACCACGGGGCGCCCCTTGATCGCCTGCGCGAACTGCGCATCGTTGTCGAGGGTCGGCCGCAGTTCGCGCAGCGCTTCCTGGAAGGCCGGCACTTCCTTGAGCCGCCCCTGCGCCAGCTGCTCGAGCGAGCGGATGCCCGAGGAGTAGTCGGCCTCGGCGAACACCACGTCGAAGGCGACGATGCCGACCTGGTACCTGTCGAAGAGCTTGTGCACCAGGCGCGCCATCACGTCGCGCGGCCACGGCCAGCGCGCCACCTCCTGCAGGCTCTTCTCGTCGATGTCCAGGATGACGATGTTCTCGTCGATGCCGCGCGGCATCGTCAGCTGCAGGCGCGCGTCGTAGATGATGTGGTCGAGCTGCGCGATGAACGGCACGTGGTAGTAGCGCGCCGCGTGCCCGATGAAGAACAGCGTGATGACGAGCCCGAGGACGATGCGGACGAGATGCTGCTTCAATGGGGCTCCGTCGGGCAGGCGGGGCCATGGGCGGGGCGCATGGATGCCCCGGACATCATCCCTTCAGGAAGAACTCCATCTTGACGCCAGCCAGCTCGACGAGGTCGTGGTCCTTGAGCGCGTGCGGCGCGGTGCCGATCGCCTGGCCGTTGACCGTGGGCGGGTTGGGACCCTCGACGTGGGTGATGAAATAGCCCTGCGGCCGGCGCGTCAGCACGGCGACCTGGATGCCTGGCTTGCCGAGGGTGGTGAGCGGCTTGGCCAGCTCGAGCTCCTTGCCGGCATTGCCGCCCGAGAGGATCTGGATCGCGCCCAGCGGGTGGCCCGTCCGCGCCGCAGGGGCGGCGGCGGGCGCCGCTGCGGGAGCGGGTACCGGTGCGGGCGCCGATGCGGCGGGCGCCGGCGCAGCGGGTGCCGGCGTTGCCACCGGAATGGAAATTGGCGCCGTCGTCGAAGCCGCCTTGTTCTCCTTGTCGGCAAACCCCGCGGCGCTCGCGCTCGCGGCGACCTGCTGCGCGGCGGCCGCGCGCGCGGCTTCCGCGGCGCCTGCGCCCATCGCCCTCGCCTGCTCGCTCACGGCCTTCATCGCCGAGGGACGCAGCACCATGGTCTTCTCGAAGTCGGCCTTCTCCGCCGCCACGGCGGCGACCGG
Source organism: Burkholderiales bacterium (assembly GCA_035718125.1). Classification (GTDB taxonomy): domain Bacteria; phylum Pseudomonadota; class Gammaproteobacteria; order Burkholderiales; family SG8-39; genus JAABQT01. The sequence goes on from DASTHP010000048.1 coordinate 14,880, forward strand.
CGCCTCGCCGACGAACTTCAGCCGGTACTTGCCCAGCTCGACCACGTCGTTGTTCTGCAGGAAGTGCTTCTTGACCGGATTGCCGTTGACCAGGGTGCCGTTGGTGCTGCCCAGGTCCTCGAGGAAGCAGTCGTTCAGGATGGTGACGATGACGGCGTGCTCGCCGCTCACCGCAAGGTTGTCGATCTGGATGTCGTTGTGGGGTTTGCGGCCGATGGTGGTGCGCTCCTTCGCCAACGGGATTTCCTTGAGCACCAGCCCATCCATGCTGAGTATCAGTTTCGCCATAGCCTGCCCCTGGAGCCTATTTTAGCCATCCGAGAAACTTGCCCATCATGCCGCGGGCAGCGGGGTACTCCCGCAGGACGCGCACGAGTATAACCGAAACGTTGTC
>DASTHP010000049.1:0-3117 GCA_035718125.1 Burkholderiales bacterium
CACGGCGCTCGCCGCGCCGCGCTTCGGCATCCCGGTGTTCGGCACCATGGCGCACTCGTTCGTGCAGGCGCACGACAGCGAAGCCGCCGCCTTCGCGCACTTCGCCAAGGCGTTCCCCGACAACGCCGTGCTGCTGGTGGATACCTACGACACGGAGGAGGGCGCGCGCCGCGCCGCGGCGACGCCCGGGCGCCTGAAGGGCGTGCGCCTCGACAGCGGCGACCTGGACGATCTCTCGCGCAAGGTGCGCAAGATCCTGGACGAGGCCGGCCATCGCGACGCCATCATCTTCGCGAGCGGCAACCTCGATGACGACCGCGTGGAGGCGCTGGTTGCCGCGGGCGCGCCGATCGACAGCTTCGGCATCGGCACGGGCCTCACCACCTCCGCCGATGCGCCGTACCTGGACGCGGTCTACAAGCTGCAGGAGTACGCGGGCCGGCCGCGCCGCAAGCGCTCCACCGCCAAGGCGACCTGGCCAGGCCGCAAGCAGGTCTGGCGCAGCTATGGCGAAGGCGGGCGCTTCGCGCGCGACGTGGTCACCGTGGAGGGCGATGCACAGCCGGGCGAGCCGCTCATCGTGCCGGTGATGCGCGCCGGCCGGCGCCTGGTGCAGCCGACGCTTGCCGATGCGCGCGCGCGCTGCCTCGCAGACCTCGCGCGACTGCCCGCCCCATCAGTCGTGATCGCGCCCGCGCTCCGCGCGCTCGCCAACGCCGTGGACCGCGACACCCGCTAGGAAATTGGGGTCAGGGCCGAATTTCTTGCATGCAATTTAATTCGGCCCTGACCCCAATTTCCTACAGCTTGGGAGCGCCGGGGCCGGCGAAGGTCTTCTCGTGGCGCGTCTGGCAGGCGATGCAGCGCAGCGCGGCCGGATTGGCGCGCAGCCGCTCGTAGCCGATCTCGCCGCCGCAATCGGCGCACACGCCGTAGGTGCCTGCCGAAAGGCGCAGGCGCGCCGCTTCCAGGTCGCGCAGTTCAGCCAGGTCCCGGCTCATTTCGGCCTGGTCGAGGTCGGCGAAGAGATCTGCGACCGACTCCTCCGCGGCGTCGTGGGTCTCGCCCGTAAGCGCGCCGAAGGTCTCGCCGCGCGCGCGTTCCGCATCGCCGCGCAACTCCGCCGCGAGCGCGCGCCGTCGCTCGAGGATGCGCCGGCGCAATTCCTGGACCTGCTGGGACGTCAATGCCATGGGTAATCTCCTTTGAGCACAGCGTAGAGGACACCCGGGCCCCGCGTTTGACCAAGGTCAAAGCGCCAAGCGGCGGCTGCCGTATGTTGGTTTTATGAAAAGACGACTCGGTGGTTCGAACATGGTACGGCACCAGCACATCCTGGATGAGCTGGTGCACGACACGTACAAGATGCGCAAGAAGCTCCCGGAGCCCGCGCGCTGCGGCGATTGCGGCGCAGTCTGGCACCGCGGACGCTGGATCTGGGGCGCACCGCCGGCGAAGGCGGAGGTGACACGCTGCCCGGCCTGCAAGCGCATCCGCGACCGCTTCCCGGCGGGCTATGTCACCCTCAAGGGCGCCTTCCTGCAGGCGCACCGCGACGAGATCGTGGCGCGGGTGCGGCATTGCGAGGCGAGCGAGAAAGTGAACCACCCCCTGCAGCGCATCATGAACATCGAGCCGGTGGCCGGCGGGCTCCTGGTGACCACCACCGACGCGCACCTCGCGCGCGGCATCGGCGAGGCGCTGCGCAAGGCTTACCGGGGCCGCATGGACTTCCACTACAACAAGGCCGACAACCTGCTGCGCGTGAGCTGGACGCGCTGAGGGCGCCCCGGCCCCTCCCGGCATGCGCTTTCGCGATCGCACCGACGCCGCCACGCAGCTCGCGGCGGCGCTCGCGGGCTTTCGCGGCAAGAACCCGCTGGTGCTCGCGATTCCGCGCGGCGCGGTGCCGATGGGCAAGGTCCTCGCCGAGAAGCTGCAAGGCGAGCTCGACATCGTCCTGGTGCGCAAGCTGCGCGCCCCCGGCAGTCCGGAGTTCGCGGTGGGCGCGGTCGACGAGAGCGGCTGGGCCTATATCGCGCACTACGCCGGCGAAGTGGGCGCGGACGAGGCCTACCTGCGCGAGGAGAAGGCGCGCCAGATGGAGACGCTGCGCAAGCGCCGCGCCGAGTACACGCCGCACCGCGCGGCGCACGACGCCGCCGGGCGCATCGCCATCGTGGTGGACGATGGCCTCGCCACCGGCGCGACCATGATCGCGGCGCTGCACGCGGTGCGCGCGCGCAAGCCCGCGCGCCTGGTGTGCGCGGTGCCGGTCGCCGCGCCCGAGAGCCTGGAGAAGGTGCGGCCCTACGCCGACGAGGTGGTGTGCCTCGCGGCCCCGGAGGAGTTCCACGCCGTGAGCCAGTTCTACAGCGCGTTCCCGCAGGTCGAGGACGAGGAAGTGATGAGGCTGCTGACATGAAGTCCGGCGCCGACCTGCTGGTGCCCGCGGGCGCGCAGGGCGTGGTGCTCTTCGCGCACGGCAGCGGCTCGAGCCGCCATTCACCGCGCAACCAGTTCGTGGCCGCGCAGCTGCGCGCGGCGCGCCTGGGCACGCTGCTCATCGACCTCCTCACGCCGCAGGAGGACGAGACCTACCGCACGCGCTTCGACATCGCCTTGCTCACCGAGCGCCTTGGCGAGGCCGCGCGCGCTCTCTCGCGCGAGCCGCAGACCCGGCACCTGCCGGTGGGCCTCTTCGGCGCGAGCACCGGGGCGGCCGCCGCGCTCGAAGTGGCAGCGGCGATGCCCGGGTCGATCCGCGCAGTGGTCTCGCGCGGCGGCCGGCCCGATCTCGCTTCGCGCGCCGCGCTGCAATCGGTCGGGGCGCCGACGCTGCTCATCGTCGGCGGCGACGACAGCGGCGTCATCGAGTTGAACGAGCAGGCCTATGCCGCGCTCGGCTGCGAGAAGCGCCTGGAAATCGTGCCGGGGGCGACGCACCTGTTCGAGGAGCCCGGCAAGCTCGAAGACGTGGCGCGCCTTGCCACGCAGTGGTTTACTCGCCATCTCGGCGAGGCGGCGGCGCCGGCCAAGGGAGCAACGCGATGAAGGTACGTGATTTCTGCAGTCGTACGGTGGCGGTGATCGAGCCGGGCGCGAGCCTGCGCGAGG
>DASTHP010000050.1:0-7709 GCA_035718125.1 Burkholderiales bacterium
CTAGAGACCGAGCGTGCTCGCGGACACGCCCGGGAAGGACGCCGACCAGATCTCCATGAAGCGGCCGCGCATCGCGAGCGCCTCGGTCTCGTCGTGCAGGCCGAGCGCGCCGCGGAAGAACTGCGCCACCGGCCGGCGCAGGTAGTGGTTCTGGTCGATCACCAGGAAGCTGTCCTGGATGCCGCGAATTTCCTCGTGCGTGCAGTTGATCTGGATGGCGTGCGCGTAGCGCGCGAGCAGCGCCATCATGCGCGGACACTCGCGCGTGAGGTGGCCCGGATCGTGCACCGCGATGTAGATGCGCCGCGTGCGGCTGGCAGCGAGGAACTGGCGCAGTTGCTCGATGCGCTGCGGCGCGTTGAGCCTGAGCGCCGCGAGGTCGGGATCGAAGATGCGCAGCTCGCGGCCCGGCGCGGCCAGCAGCCGGTCGGCGGCGCGCTGGAAGTCGGCCTCGGTCTCGAACTGCAGATATTCGGTCTGCGGTACGTCCACGCTCAATCGCTTCGCTCCAAGTGCAGGTAACCGGCGCGGTACCACGCGTAGATTAGATCGGCGCGGGTCGCCGGCACAAGGGCGCGCCGACGGTTCGCCAGCATGCGCAAGCCGCGCGCCGCGCCCGCCGGCTCGCCGTTAACGTACAGATGCGCGCCCCGGTACAGCATCTGCGTCTTCGCATCGAGCACCACCGGCTCGCGGCGCAGGCGGCGCGCGAAGGCCGCGCGCGCCAGCGGCCGGCGCGGCGGCGCGAACGCCACGTGTGGTTTCGGCGTGGTGAGATAGCGCCCGAGAAAGCGCTCGACGTCGGCGCGGCCCCAGCGGATGCGTGCGAGCGTTGCCTGCGCGTGCGCGACCATCGCGCGCGGCACCTCGGCGCTGTGCCGCGCCGCGCGCAGGCCCGGATCTCGGTACTGCGCGCGCGGCAGGCCGCGCTCGTGCAGATAGTCGAGGAACGCCGCGGCGAGCTCTTCGCCCTGCGGCGCGCGCAGGCCGACGGAGCAGGTGAGGCAGTCCTCGAGCGCGATGCCGTCGTGGCCCCAGCCCGGCGGCAAGTAGAGCAGGTCGCCGGGCTCCGCGAGGATCTCCTCCTCCGGCGCGAAGCCCTCGATCAGCTTGAGCGGCGCTCCCGCCACGAGGCGCCAGCGTCGCGCCCGCGCCAGTCGCCATACGCGGCAGCCGGCCGCCTGCACCAGGAACACGTCGTAGGAATCGAAATGCGGACCGACGCCGCCACCGGGCGCCGCCCAGCTGACCATCACATCGTCCAGGCGCGCCTGCGGCAGGAAGGAAAACGCGCGCAGCAGCCGGTCCGCGTCGGCCAGGTGCAGGTTGACGCCGTTCACCAGCAGCGTCGAGTTGCGCTGCAGCGCAAGGCGCTCGAACGGGCCCTGCTCGACGCTCCAGCGCGCGCCGGCGCGGCGCACGAAGCGCGATTCCACATCGGGCCGCGCCGCGAGCCGCAGCAGCTGCTCGCGCGAGGCTACGCCGCGCCAGCGGGGCAGCGCGCCGCGCACGAGCAGCGGCCGTTTCTGCCAGTGGCGGCGCAAAAACTCCTGCGCGGACAACCCCCCTAGCAGCTGTTTCTGCATCGCTGGATTATATGTGGCGCTTGTGCGACGTCGCGCGCACGGCGCTTGCCATGCGGCAAACGATGTGCTTTAGAATCAGCCGCGAAGATCGACGCCATGCTGCAGCCGGGACAAGCCGCGCCAACGTTCGTGCTTCCCGACGCCGACATGCAGAACGTAAGCCTGTCGGCGTTCAAGGGTCACAAGCACGTGGTGCTGTATTTCTATCCGCGCGACGGCACGCCGGGCTGCATCCTGGAGGCGTCCGACTTCTCCGACCACGAGGACCAGTTCGTCAAGCACGACTGCGTGATCCTCGGCATCTCGCGCGACGACTGCCTGTCGCACGCCGAGTTCCGCGACAAGCACGGGCTGTCGATCGGGCTGCTCTCCGATCCGGAGGGCGAAGTGTGCCGCCGCTACGGCGTGCTGCAGGAGAAGGAGACCGAAGGCGTGCGCCGCGAGTGCCTGGTGCGCTCGACCTTCGTCATCGACAAGAAAGGCGTGATCCGCCATGCGGCCTACGGCGTCGCGCCGCGCGGCCACGCCCACGAGATCTACGACGTCGTCAGGCGCCTGAAGTCCTGACGGGCTATCATCGGGCCGGGGAGGTGCCGGCCCGTCGCCGCGCGCATGCGCCGGCAGCTCCATCCGCAACGAGGGCTGCCCGATGATGGAAGCGCTGTCCTACGGGTTCGGCACGCTGATCGCGCTGGCGGTCTTCGTCGCGCTCGCGTTCCTGTTCATCGCCGACATCACGCAGAAGAAGCACGGGGTGCTGCGCAACTATCCCGTGGTCGGGCACCTGCGCTACTTCTTCGAGCAGCTCGGCGAGTACTTCCGCCAGTACTTCTTTTCCGGCGACCGCGAGGAAATGCCGTTCAACCGTGCCACGCGCGCCTGGGTCTATCGCCTGGCGAAGAACGAGGGCGGCACCATCGGCTTCGGCTCCACCTACGACCTGCACCAGGCCGGCGCCCTCATCTTCGTCAACCACCCGTTCCCGGTGCTCGACGAGGAGCGGCTGCCGACGCCGGCGCTCGCGCTGGGCGAGGGCCACTGCAAGGAGCCCTTCGTCGCCCGGTCGATCGTCAACGTGAGCGGCATGAGCTACGGCGCGATCTCGGCGCCGGCGGTGCGCTCGCTCTCGCGCGGCGCCGCGGTCGCCGGCTGCTGGCTGGACACGGGCGAGGGCGGCCTCTCGCCCTATCACCTCGAGGGCGGCTGCGACATCGTCATGCAGATCGGCACCGCGAAGTACGGCGTGCGCGATGCGCAGGGGAGTCTGTCGGCCGAGCGCCTGCTCGAGCTCGCCAAGGTGGCGAAGGCGTTCGAGATCAAGCTGTCGCAGGGCGCCAAGCCCGGCAAGGGCGGCGTGCTGCCCGGGCGCAAGGTGACCGCCGAGATCGCCCAGATCCGCGGCATCCCCGAGGGGCGCGACTCGATCAGCCCGAACCGTCACCGCGACATCGCCAACATGAACGAGCTGCTGGAGAGGATCGCCTGGATCCGCGACCTCACGGGACGCCCCGTGGGCGTGAAGACCGCGATCGGCGGCTGGCGCTTCATGAACGAGCTGGGCGAGACGGTGCAGCGCAGGGGCCTGGAGTTCGCGCCGGACTTCCTGGTCATCGACGGCGGCGAAGGCGGCTCGGGCGCCGCGCCGCAGGCGCTTGCCGATCACATGAGCTTGTCGATCGACGAGGCGCTGCCGCGCGTGATCGATTCGCTGATCGAGACCGGGCTGCGCAACCGCGTGCGCGTGGTCGCCTCGGGCAAGATCATCACCTCGGCGCGCGCCGCCTGGGCGCTGTGCGTGGGCGCGGACTTCATCAACACCGCGCGCGGCTTCATGTTCTCGCTGGGCTGCATCCAGGCGCTGCGCTGCCACCAGAACACCTGCCCCACCGGCGTCACCACGCACAACAAGCGCCTGCAGCGCGCCCTGGTGGTGGAGGAGAAGTACCAGCGCGTGGCCAACTACGCCATCAACATGAACCGCGAGATCGACATGATCGCGCACTCCTGCGGCGTGCGGCATGCGCGCGAGCTGCGCCGCGAGCACGTGCGCATCGTGCAGGCGAACCACCAGTCGATCGCGCTGAGCATGCTGTACCCGTATCCGGAGCCCAAGGCGCGGGTCAAGGCGGCGTGAGGCTTGTGCTGCTCCTGCTGGTGCTGGTGCCGTTGCGCGCGGCTGCGCTATCGCCCGAGGCGCAGGAATGGCTGGCGATTTCCGCCAAGCTCGAGTCGGTGCAATGCGAGAAGCGCCAGCTGCGCCGGCAGATGGCCATGGCGCAGGCCGAGGAGCGCGGCGAGGACCTCAAGAAGCTGCGCGCGCGTGCCGCCGCGCTCGACCGCAACAGGGAAACCGCGCGCTTGGAAAAGCGCCTGGCGGTGCTCGAGGCGCGCATCCTCGACAGCCAGGGACGGCCGCGCCACCCGGAGGACCTCGACGCGATCAGCCTGCAGCAGCGCGAGGCCTTCTACCGCTGCGAATGAAGTGGCGCGCGCTCCTCGCGCTTGCGGCAGCGCTCGCGGGTTGCGCGATGCAGCCGCAGGTGCCGCCCGGGCCGGGCGCCGCGGCGCTGGGCAAAGTGGCGGTCGTCGCGGGCGGCGGCACGCCGGAGATCGGGTTCGCGGGCTTCGCGCACGGCCGCGCGGAGGGCGCCGCCATCGGCGCGGGTTCGACGTTCCTCGCCTGCGCGGCCTCCATGGGTCCGGGCGCCTGCGCCGGTCCCTACTGCGGAGCGGTCGTGGTGTTGTGGCTGGGCATTTGCGGGGTCGCCAGCGCGGTGGGTGCCGCGGTGGGCGCGGGTAGCGCGATGGACGCGCGCACGGCAGCGGCGACGGAAGCACGCATGCGCGCGGCACTCGACGCGAACGCCATCCAGGAATCGCTGCGCCTGCAGATCGAGGCGGCGGCGCGTGCGCAGGGCGCGCAGCCGGCCGCGCGCGCCGAGGCCGACACCCTGCTCGAGGCGGCGCTGGTCAAGGCCGGCACCGAGGGCGCGGGGATCAACGCGCCGGTCGGCCTGGTCATGGAAGCGCGCGTGCGCCTGCTGCGCGCCGCCGACGGCGCCGAGCTCTACAGTGCGCGTATCGTGCACCTCGGCCCGCGGCTCAAGCTGGAGGACTGGGCGGGCGGCGGGGGCGATCGCCTGCTGCGCGCGCTGGACGCGGGCTACGAAGCGCTCGGCGCGCACATCGCCGACGGCGTCTACCTGCTGTACCCCTTTCCTTCGCAGGAGGCGGGTTGGGCCGGGACCTTGTCGGCTTCTTTTGGCCTGGCGCCAATCGACCCGCCGACGCGCGGCACGGATACTGGCGCCGCGCTCACGGAGCGCTTCGAATGGGCCGGCGTGCGCTCGCTGCAGCCGACGCTGGGCTGGCAGGCGTTCCCGCGCGAGGCCGACCTTGCCGCGGCGCCCGCGGAGATGCGCCGCGTTCAGAATGTCACCTACGATCTGGTGATCGCGCGCGAGCGCAACCGCGCGCCTGCCGAAACGGTGTACCGCCGCAGCGGCCTGCCACGCCCCGAGCACCGCCTGCAGGCGCCGCTCGAGCCGGATGCGCGCTACTTCTGGACGGTGCGCGCGCGCTTCGAGCTCGATGGTCGCCCGCGCGTCACGGGCTGGGGCTCCACGCACTACCAGGCGCGCGACAGCATGACGGCGCCTTCGAGTTTCTCCTACAGGTTCCGCACACCGTAAAAATTGGGGTCAGGGCCGGATTTCTCAGCAAATCGAAAATTGGGGTCAGGGCCGCATTTCGCATGCGAGTCGAAATGCGGCCCTGACCCCAATTTTCAGTGCGGTCCCGCGCCCGCAGTGGCCCCGAGCCAGGAATTCCACAACTTGCGCGCCGGGTCGACCAGCTCGGAGGCGGTCAGCCCCACGCCATGGCCGGTTGCATCGGCCGCTGCGCCGTGCAGGTGCACGCCGAGCACCAGCGCCGCCTCGCCGGAAACCTTCTGCGCGAGCAGCGCGCCGAGGATGCCGGAGAGCACGTCGCCCATGCCGGCGGACGCCATGCCAGGGTTGCCGGTGGTGTTCACGAACCAGTGTGCGTCGCGCGCCACGAGCACGCTGCCGTTGCCCTTGAGGCAGACATGCGCGTTCAGCTCGCGCGACAGGCGCTGGGCGGCCGCAATGCGGTCCTTCTGCACCTCCGGGATCGACGAACCGAGCAGGCGCGCCGCCTCGCCAGGGTGCGGCGAAATGAGGGTCTCGGCCCTGCGCTTCGCGCAGGCCGCGCGCAGGTCCTTGCTGTCGGCGATCAGGTTGAGCGCATCGGCATCGAGGACGCAGGGCATGTCGGTCGCGAGCACGGCGCCGACCAGCGTCTCGGCGCGCTCGCTCTGCCCGAGTCCCGGGCCGATCACGATCGCATCGAGGTCCTGGCCCAATGCATCGTCGGGGTGACGCAGCATGAGCTCGGGCGTGACCGGGTCGAGGCTGGTTTCCTCGAGCATGCCCACGTAGACGCGGCCGGCCCCGAGCTTGAGCGCCGCGCGCCCGGCAAGCAGCGCGGCGCCCGTCATGCCGTTGGCGCCGCCGAGGACGGCGAGGGAGCCGGCCTTGCCCTTGTGGAAATTCCTCGGCCGGCGCTTGAGCGCTTCCGAGAAGAGCGCGTGGCTCGCGACCCAGGCGTTCGGGCGCAGCAGCTTTCTCACGTCCAGCCCGAGGTTGGCGACCGTTACCGCGCCGCAGTGATCGGGGCCGTCGAGCGTCAGCAGGCCGGGCTTCAGTGCGATGAAGGTGAGGGTGTGCGTGGCGCGCACCGCGCGGCCGAGGACGCGTCCGGTGTCGGCCTCGATGCCGCTCGGGATGTCGAGCGCGAGGCGCGCGCATTCCTGTGCATTGGCGTAGTCCACCAGCTTGGCGAAGTCCCCTTCGATGGGGCGCGTCAGGCCGATGCCGAACAGGCCGTCCACCACCAGGCCCCAGCGCTTGTTCACCGGCAGCGCGGACACATCCGCAACGCCGGCCACGGTGACGCGGAAGAACTTCTGCTGCAGCAGCTCGGCCGCAATCCGGGCGTCGCCGCCGTTGTCGCCCGGGCCCGCGAGCACCAGCACGTCCTTGGCATCTTCGGCGCATAGCTGCGCCGCGAGCTCGGCCGCCGCCGCCCCCGCGCGCTGCATGAGCGGCGCGTCCTTCGCCGCCGCCTCGATGCGGCGGAAGTCCCTGGTCAGATAGAGCGGTTCGGACATGTCGGAGAATTGGGGTCAGGGCCGAATTATTCCTGTTACAAATAATTCGGCCCTGACCCCAATTTTACTGCTTGGTTACGCCCAGCAGCGCGTCGGGCAGCCAGGTGGCGATCTGCGGGAAGGCGATGACGATGACCAGCGCCACCACCATCATGACGAAGAACGGGATGGAGGCGAGGGCGACGTAGTTGGAGTCGCGCCCGCTCATGGTCTGCAGCACGAACAGGTTGAAGCCGAGCGGCGGGGTGAGCTCGGCGATCTCGACCAGGATGACGATGAAGATGCCGAACCAGATGAGGTTGAAGCCCGCCGCCTCGACCATCGGCAGCACGATCGAGGTGGTGAGCACGATCATCGAGATGCCGTCGAGCGCGGTGCCCAGCAGCAGGTAGATCAGCGCCAGCACCGCGATCAGGCCGATGGGGCTCACGCCCAGCGACACCACCCACTCGGCGAGCGCGCGCGGGATGCCGGTGAAGGCCATTGCGGAGCTGAGAAACGAGGCCCCGGCGAGAATGAACAGGATCATGCAGGACAGGCGCGTCGCGCCCATCAGGCTCGCCCAGAAATTCTCGCGCGTGAGCGAGCGGCTCCAGGCCGCGATGACCAGCGCGCCGAGCACGCCGAAGGAGGCGGCTTCCGTGGCGGTGGCGTAGCCCGTGAACATCACGCCCATGATGAAGCCGATGAGCAGCATGACGGGAATCAGGTTGCGCGCGCGGCGGATGCGCTCCATGAACCCCAGGTTGTCCACGTGCGCCGGCGTCTTGCCCGGATTGAGCAGCGCCCAGACGATGATGTAGCCGGAAAACAGGCTGATCAGCAGGATCCCCGGCAGCACGCCGGCGACGAACATCTTGAGGATCGACACCTCGGCGGCCACCGCATACACGATCATGATGATCGAGGGCGGGATCAGCAGGCCGAGC
>DASTHP010000051.1:0-24294 GCA_035718125.1 Burkholderiales bacterium
AAAAAAATCTTACTCGATTCCGCGCCGGTCGAGGAGCGCCTGCGACAGCGTGCCGACATCGACGTACTCCAGCTCGCCTCCCATGGGCACGCCACGGGCGATGCGGCTGACCTTGATGTGGCGCGCGCGCAGCATTTCCGCGATATAGTGCGCCGTCGCCTCGCCTTCGTTGGTGAAATTGGTGGCAAGGATCACTTCCGTGACGTCGCCATCGCTCACGCGCGTGAGCAACCGCTCCAGGCCGATTTCCCTCGGTCCCACGCCGTCCAGCGGCGAGAGCCGGCCCATCAACACGAAGTACATGCCCCAGTAGGTGGAGGTCTGCTCCACCATGGCGAGATCCGCCGGCGTCTCCACCACGCACAGCAGTGACCGATCGCGGCGCGGCGAACGGCACAGCGCGCAGACCTCCTCCTCGGTGAAATTGTTGCACTTCGAACAGTGGCGCACTGTCGCCAGCGCGTCTGCCAGCGCCCGGGACAGCGACTCGGCGCCCGGTCGCTCGTGCTGCAGCAGGTAGTAGGCCATGCGCTGGGCCGAGCGCGGCCCGACGCCCGGGAGCGTGCGCAGCGCGTCGATCAGGCGCTCAAGGCTGCGCGCGCTCGGAACCGGATCCCGGCTCACGGCTCCTCAGAACGGCAGCTTGAGCCCGGGCGGCAGGCCCATGCCGGCCGTCACGCTGCCCATCTTCTCCGCGATCGTCGCCTCCGCGCGCTGCGCGGCATCGTTGAACGCGGCGACCAGAAGGTCCTCGAGCATTTCCCGGTCCTCGCCGGCGAGCGACGGATCGATCGCGACGCGCTTCACCTGGTGCTTGCAGGTCATCACGACCCTCACCATGCCCGAGCCCGACTGCCCTTCGACCTCGATGGCGCCGAGCTGATCCTGCATGCGGCGCATGTTCTCCTGCATCATCTGCGCCTGCTTCATCAGCTGTCCGATATTTCCGCGCATGCTTGCCTCCGACCCTAGCTCTTGTCGCCGCTTGCCCTGATGGACGAGCCGATCACCTTCGCGTCGAACATGTCGACCAGGTCCCTGACGAACTGATCACCCTGCACCGCCTGCGTCGCCTCGGCGTGCTTCGCTTGGCGCTCCCCCGCCTCCACCGCCGCCGCCGTGGCTCCCGCCGCATCACCAGGTGCCACCTTCAGCGTGAGCGGCCTGCCGAAGTGTCGCTCGAGCGCCGCTTTCAGCTTTTCCTGGTAGCCGCGCTCGGCGAGGTGCCCCATCGATTTCGGCACCACGAGCTCGATGAGTCCGTCCGCGTATCTCGAGATTGCCGTGTTGCGCGCGAGCTCCCGCACGGCGCCCGCGACCGGCAAGCGCCCGACCAGGCCAGGCCAGTCACCATCGAAGGCCATCGTCGCCACGGGACCGGGGCCGTTGCCGGCACCGCTTGGAGCCGGCGCGGCCGACTGCGCGGGCGCCGCCGTACGCGCGGGCGTGGTCGCTCGCGCGGGTGCGCTCGCTCTTGCGGGCGCATCCGTTGCCGCGTTTGCCCCGCCCTCGGGACGAAACGCCAGCATGCGCAGCAGGGTCATGACAAAGCCGGCGTACTCGTCGGGCGCCAGCACGAGGTCTTCGCGACCCTGCAACGCAATCTGGTAATAGAGCTGCACGCTCTCGGGGTCGTGGCTGCGCGCGAGCGCCAGTACCCGTTCCCGGTCCGGCAGCTCGGCGTCCAGCGCTTCCGGGACGGCATGCGCCAGTGCGAGCTTCAGCAGCAGGCCGGCCAGGTCCTGCAGCGCACTGTCGAAAGACAGGCTGCGCGCCTGCATCTCATCGGCAATCGCCAGCAATCCGGCGCCGTCCTGAGATGCCAGCGCCTCCAGGGCGCGCAGCAGGTAGCTCTGGTCCACCGCGCCCAGCATGTCGCGGACGTTGGCGGCGCCCACGCTGCCGCCGCCATGCGCAATCGCCTGGTCGAGCAGAGAAAGCGCGTCGCGCATGCTGCCCGATGCCGCATGTGCGAGGAGCGGCAGCGCGCCTGCCTCGAACGCAATCGCCTCCGCCTCCAGGAGCCGGCGCAGATGCGCGCTGATCGCTGCCGCCGGCATTTGCTTGAGGTTGAACTGCAGGCAGCGCGACAGCACCGTCACCGGGATCTTCTGCGGATCGGTCGTGGCCAGAATGAACTTCAGGTGCTCGGGTGGTTCCTCGAGCGTCTTGAGCATCGCGTTGAAGGCAGAGCTCGACAGCATGTGCACTTCGTCGATGACGTAAACCTTGTAGCGGCCGCGCGTCGGGGCGTACTGCGCGGTGTCGAGCAGCTGGCGCATCTCGTCCACCTTGGTATTGGTGGCGGCGTCCACTTCGAGCAGGTCGACGAAGCGGCCGCCGTCGATCTCCACGCAAGCCGAGCACTTGCCGCAGGGTTCGGCCGTCACGCCGGTCTCGCAGTTGAGGCACTTCGCCAGGATGCGCGCCAGCGTGGTCTTGCCCACGCCGCGCGTGCCCGTGAAGAGATAGGCGTGGTGCAAGCGCTTCTGCTCCAGCGCGTGGCGCAACGCGCGCACGACGTGTTCCTGACCGACCAGCGCCGCAAAGTCGCGCGGTCGCCACTTGCGGGCCAGTACCTGGTAGCTCATCGCGCAAATCCTAGCAGGGGGATTCCGAAGGGGGGACGACAGTCCCCCCTTCGCATCCGATTGGGTGGCGAGCCTGAACCCCGGCACTTGCAGGATCCAGCTGTGGCTGCTTCCTTCCGGACCTGACCAGGTTCACCAGGCTGCAATGCGGGGAGGCCCGCCGTAGACGTGCGTACAAGGAGCGATTATGCCGTAAGCGCGCCGTCAGCATCCAGTCAGGCATGCGATTGCTTGGTGGCCTAGGCTTTGAGCGCCATCCTCCTCCACCGCGGAAATTCAACTGCGGTGGCTTCAACGTCCTGGAGCGCGAGCTTCAGGACGTTTTCTTTTTCCGGGAATCGGTTGGCGGAGAGAGTGGGATTCGAACCCACGATACGCTATTAACGTATACACGCTTTCCAAGCGTGCGCCTTCAGCCGCTCGGCCATCTCTCCGCAGGGGGCCGATTCTACCGCAGCAAGAGAAAAGGCCCGCCGTAGCGGGCCTTTCCCCGAGATACTCGCGCGGGCATCCGGCCCCGCGCGTATCGCCGAGCGGGTCAGGTCCCGCGCGTGTCGATATCCCCCTCCAGTACCGGATAGCGCACGTGGTCGACCAGCTCCTGCGTCTCCTTGTCCGGCGCCGCCGTCAGCAGGCTCACCACGATGATGACGATGAAGCCCAGCGGCACGCCGAACAGGCCGGCCGAGATCGGGCTGATGTCCCACCACGTGTTCTCGGCGATGGTGCCCTTCACGCCGAACACCGAGCGCAGCCAGGGCTGCGTGATGCACATGTAGTAGAAGGTAATGCCCACGCCCGCCAGCATGCCCAGGGTCGCGCCCCACTTGTTGGCGCGCTTCCAGAAGATGCCGAGCGTCAAGGCCGGGAAGAATCCCGCCGCCGCGAGCGAGAATGCCGCGCTCACGAGGAACAGGATGTCCGCCGGCTTCTGCGCGGCCACGGATGCCGCGAGCACGGCCACGACCAGCAGCAGCATCTTCGCCACCGTGAGCCGCGTCTTGGTGGACGCCTGCGGGTTGATCAGCTTGTAGTACAGATCGTGCGACAGCGCGTTGGCGATCGTCAGCAACAGGCCGTCCGCGGTCGAGAGCGCCGCGGCCAGACCGCCCGCCGCCACCAAGCCCGAGATCACGTAAGGCAGCCGCGCGATCTCCGGCGTCGCCAACACGATGATGTCGCCACCGAGCGTGATCTCCGCCAGCTGCACGATGCCGTCACCGTTGATATCGACGATATTGAGCAGCGTTCGGTCGACCGCCGTCCAGTTGGCCACCCATCTGGGCAAGTCGGCGAACTTCGATCCCACCACGAAGTGGTACATCTCGTACTTCACCAGCACCGCGAGAACGGGTGCCGAGAAGTACAGCAGGAAGATGAAGAACAGCGACCAGGTCACCGAAATGCGCGCCTCCCTCACGCTGGGCGTGGTGTAGTAGCGCATCAGGATGTGCGGCAGCGCCGCGGTACCCACCATCAGGCAGAAGATCAGCGCGAGGAAGTTCTTGCGCGCCACATCGCGTGCCTTCTCGGTCGCGCCGGGGAACGGCGTGGCGTGCGCCCGCGGCGGGCCAGTGCGCGCAGCAGCCGCATTCTTGTCCGCGGTCCACTTCGCCTTGGCGGCGTCCGGGCTCGCGGGGAACGCCTTCACCGCGTCTTCGGCCACCTTGATCTTCGCCGCATCCGCATTCGAGGCGCGCAGGTCTGCCAGCGTCTTCTCGACCTTGGCTTTCTCCTCCGCGTAACTCGCCGGCAGCGCCTTTACCCTGGCGTCGGCGTCATCGGCGCGCTTCTTGAAGATGCCGCGGACTTCCAGCTCCTTGGCGTCCTTGGTGATCTCCTTTTCCTTCTGGGTCACCTTCTCGAGCGCGAAGCCATAGACGACGTGCGGCACCGGGAAGCTCACGTGACGCACGCCGAGCATCGCCAGCGGGATCAGGTAGGCGATGATCAGGATGATGTACTGCGCCACCTGCGTCCAGGTCACCGCGCGCATCCCGCCCAGGAACGAGCAGACCAGGATACCGGCGAGACCGAGGAACACGCCGACCTCGAACTGCACGCCCGTGAACCGCGTCGTGATGATGCCCACGCCATAGATCTGCGCCACGACATAGGTGAACGAGCACAGGATCGCGGCGAACATGCCGACCATGCGCGGGATGTGGCCGCCGTAGCGCGCGCCGAGGAAGTCCGGAATCGTGAACTGCCCGAATTTCCTCAGGTAGGGCGCGAGGAAGAACGCGACCAGGCAGTAACCGCCCGTCCAGCCCATGACGAAAGCCAGGCCGTCGTAGCCGCTGAGGTACAGGCCGCCGGCCATCGCGATGAACGAGGCCGCGCTCATCCAGTCGGCCCCGGTCGCCATGCCGTTGAACAGCGCCGGCACCCGCCGCCCCGCGACGTAGTACTCGGCAACGTCCGCCGTGCGGCTCATGACGCCGATGCCGGCGTAGAGCAGGATGGTGGCGAACAGGAACGCGTAGCCAATCCACCGGTTCGGCATGCCGAGCTGCTCGGCGATGCCGAGCACGATGACGAACGCGGCGAAACCGCCGGTGTAGAAGGCGTAATACTTCTTGAGCTGCTGCGTGAAGGACTTCTGGCTGAAGGCCTGGGTTGCGCCGTTGCTCATTATTCTTCCTCCCCTTCGTGCACGCCGTACTGCTTGTCGAGCTTGTTCATGTAGCTGGCGTAGTACCAGATGATCAGGACGTAGATCGCGAGCGAGCCCTGGGCGCCCATGTAGAACGGAATCGGCCAGCCCATGAACGTGATCTCGCTCAACTGGATCGCGTAGTAGCCGATCACGAATGTCACGACGAACCAGATCACCATCAGGATGGTCGTGATTCTGAGGTTCTTGCTCCAGTACTCGATGTGCCGCGGCGATAACTGCATGCGCTCCTCCCCCTTATGCGATGGATTGCAGCACGGCAATGCTGGGGTGAAAAACTTACAGCGGACTTACGATGCCGCAGGAAATTCGCGACCTAACCTCGTGACTCCCAAGATGCTGCACCGCATCACGCTTGCTGCGGCGCAGCGTCAGCCGAGCTCCACCGCACCGACTATCTGCTTTGCCACAGCGAGCCCAAGCCACAGGAGCGCAAGCAGAAACAGCGCGATCCAGCCGACGTGCTGGTCGACGACGAACTTGGGCGCAAGCCAGCGCGTGAAGCGCATCGCGGGCGACGCGATCGTCTTCAGCACCATGTAGAACATGTTCTGCTCCCGGCTTTCACCGGTGAGCATGTAGAGCACGCCCTGCCCGATCAGCGCGAACAGCGCGATCTCGACCAGGATGCGTAGCGTGATGATGACGTCGACCAGCATGCGTGAGCGCTCAGGAGAGCGCGCGATTGTATGCGATCGGACTTACGCGCCGCTCCAGCGCCGCGCCGCGGCGGCCGCGAGGATGTCGCGCACGCTCGTGAAGCCGTGCCGCCGCGCCTCCTGCAACGCCACCTGCATGAGCTGAGCCGTGACGAAGGCGTCCCCCAGCGCATCGTGGCGCGAGTCATGCGGGATGCCGAAGGCCTGCAGCCAGTCGTCCAGGCCCCGGCACTGCTTTGCGCGCGCGGCATACAGAACGCGCAGAAGATCCGCCACGTCGAGCCACTTGCGCTTCCAGCGCAGCCCGTGCGCGCGCGCTGCGCGCTCGAGTACCGCTCGGTCGAATGGCGCATGGAACGCGACCAGCGGTCCCGCGCCCGCATATTCGACGAACTCGTGCAACACCCGCGCGGGCTCCGCGCCCCCTGCTTGCGCATCCCCGCCGATACCGTGCACGAGAATGTTGTCCGCGCCGCTTGGCGCCTCCTGCCGCAGCAGGCGCGAGAATGCATCGGCGATGCCGATGCGGCCATCCTGCAGTGCGACGGCGCCGATCTGCAGCAGCCGGTCGCGCGCGACATCGAGGCCGCTGGTCTCGCAATCCACCACCACCCAGCGCGCCGCGTGCGCCGGCTCGCGCGGACCGAGCCAGCGATCCAGCAGTGCCTTCACAGCTGGTAGTCGAGCCGCAGGCGCTCCTGCACCTTGCCGGTCTGGCGGAACGCCTCCTTCAGCAGGCGCCGGTCGAGTGCATTGAGCGCATCCGGGTCGATGCGGTTCTCCGCGCCCGCGGCAGGCTGCTCGAGATGCTGGTGCCGCAGCCGCAGCGCCTGGATGAAGTGAAAGGCGGCGCAGTTGTCCGCCGCCTCCTGCTCCGGCACGGCGCCCGCCTTCGCCGCACCGCGCAGCCGCTCGGCCGTGCCGGTGCCCGCCAGCCGGTGCGCCAGCGCCCAGACTCGTGCAGCGTCGACGAAAGGCCGCACGCCCAGCTTCTTCAGATCCATGGTGTGCGGGAACTCCTTCGAATCGTCCGTCACGAAGTCGCGCAGCAGGCCGATGGGCGGCTTCACCTGCAGCGCATTGGCGGCCATCGCGCGCAGGAACGCAGGCTTGCTCGCGGTCTGCGCGAGCAGCCCGTCGCGCAACTGGCCCGCGAGCTGGGCTTCGCCCGCGAGCGGCCGCAGGTCGAAGAAGATCGCGGCATTGAGCAGCGCCTGGGGATCCGGATTGCGGATCCAGTCGTCGAAGGTCGCGCGCCAGCCTTCGAGCGGCAGGCACCATTTCGGATTGCGCGCCATGATGTCGCCCTTGCACAGCGGGAAGCCGCAGGCATCCAGGCCGCGGTTCACCTCGTCGGCGAACTCGAGGTAGGGCTTGCGCGCCGCCTCCGCCGTGCCCGGCTCGAGAATCAGCGCATTGTCCTGGTCGGTCGCCAGCGTCTGCTCCATGCGTCCTTCGCTGCCGAGTGCGATCCAGCACCAGCCCCCCGGCAGTGAACGGCGCGCGGCGACCATGTCGATCAGCCGCCGCGTCAAGCTGTCGTTCAGCGCGCTCACCACCTCGGTAAGCTGCTCCGCACCCATGCCTTGCACCAGCAGGCTGCGCGCGAGCAGGCGGATATCGGCCGCCGCCTCGACCAGCGTGGCGACCGAATCGGCGCCGCGAATGCGGTCCGCGGCGCGCCGCAGGCTCGCGCGCTGAAGCGTAAACAGATCTCGCTCGGAGATGACGCCCGAGAGCCGCCCATCGGTGACCAGCACGATGTGGCGGATGCCGTGCTTCGCCATGGCCACCGCCGCCTCGTAGACGGGCGCATCGTCGGGCAGCACCACGGGATGCGGCGTCATCACGCGCGCTATCGGCTCCTCGAGCGCGACGCCGGCGAGCGTCACGCGCTCGAGCACGTCCGGATGCGTGAAGATGCCGCAGGGCACGCCGCCGGCATCGACCACGATCATCGAGCCGATGCGCCGCTCGTGCATGGTCTTCAGCACCTCACGAATGGGGGTCGACGGGGCGCACGCGACCGGTGCGTGGCGCACCAGACTGCGCAGCGGTGCCCGCATGCGGCCTTCGTCCGCGAGCGCCTCGCCCAATTGCGCGCGCAGCACGCGATGCGACTGGTCCACCAGCGAAGCCAGGTAGTCGGTGCAGAAGCGCTGGAATTTCGGGCTGCGCTCCAGCAGCGAGCGGAAATCCTCGCCGTCCAGCTCGTAGGCGAACGCGTCCTCCTGCGCCCGGTAGCTGTAGGCCGTCGCGCGCCGGCCGATCAGCGCGCCGAGCGGGAAGCATTCGCCGGGACCCAGCACGATGTCGACGCCGGTCGCCGAGCGCGCGACGACGTCGGGCCGTCCGCGCACTGCGCCCTGCTTGAGAATGTAGAGCTTCGCGACCGTGCCGCTCGCGGGCCCCACGATCTCCGTGTCGCGCGCGTAATAGCCGAGCTTGACGTTCTCGGCGAGAAAGCGCAGCGCCTCCGGCTCCATGCCGTCGAACGGGGCATGGGGGCGGAGCGCTGCGATCGTCGCGCCGACGAGCGGGTTCAGCTGACCTGTTTCAACTGCTCGAGGATCGCCGGGTTTTCCAGCGTCGAGACGTCCTGCTTGATCTCTTCGCCCTTGGCGATGGCGCGCAGCAGGCGCCGCATGATCTTGCCGGAGCGCGTCTTGGGCAGGTTGTCGCCGAAGCGGATGTCCTTGGGGCGCGCGATCGGGCCGATCTCCTTGGCCACCCAGTTGCGCAGCTCCTGCGCGATCTTCTTGGCTTCCTCGCCGCTCGGCCGCGGCCCCTTGAGGACCACGAAGGCGCACACCGCTTCGCCGGTCAGCTCATCGGGCCGGCCCACCACCGCAGCTTCCGCCACCAGCTTGGAATTGGCCACCAGCGCCGATTCGATCTCCATCGTGCCCAGGCGATGCCCCGAGACGTTCAATACGTCGTCGATGCGGCCCATGATGCGGTAATAGCCTTCCTGGTCGGTGCTCGCGCCGTCGCCCGCAAGGTAATACTTGCCGTGGAAGTCCTCCGGGTAGTAGCTCTTCTTGAAGCGCTCCGGATCGCCCCAGATGGTGCGGATCATCGAGGGCCACGGGCGCTTGATCACCAGGATGCCGCCCTTGCCCTTGCCCACCGACTGGCCGGTTTCGTCGACGATGTCGGTCATGATGCCGGGCAGCGGGAACGTGCAGGAGCCCGGCTTGGTGGGTGTCACGCCCGGCAGAGGCGAAATGAGGTGACCTCCCGTCTCCGTCTGCCACCAGGTATCGACGATCGGGCAGCGGCCGCCCCCCACCGTCTCGTGGTACCACATCCAGGCCTCGGGGTTGATCGGCTCGCCCACCGTGCCGAGGATGCGCAGCGACTTGAGGTCGTACTTCTTCGGCAAATCGCCGCCGGCCTTGATCAGCGAGCGGATCGCCGTCGGCGCCGTGTAGAACACGTTCACCTTGTGGTCCTGGATGATCTTCCAGAACCTGCCGGCATCCGGGTAGGTCGGCACGCCTTCGAACATCACCTCCGTGGTGCCCACCGCGAGCGGCCCATAGGTGATGTAGGTGTGGCCCGTCACCCAGCCCACGTCCGCGGTACACCAGAAGACGTCGCTCGGCTTGTTGTCGAACACCCACTTCATCGTGAGGGCCGCCCACAGCAGATAGCCGCCCGTCGAGTGCTGCACGCCTTTCGGCTTGCCGGTGGAGCCCGACGTGTACAGGATGAACAGCGGGTGCTCGGCGTTCACCCAGGTCGGCTCGCAGGTATCCGCCTGCCCTTTCACCACGTCGTCCCACCACTTGTCGCGCGGCGCCTGCATCGGCACCGCGCTGCCGCTGCGCTTGTAGACGATGACGTTGCGCACCTTCTCGCAGCCGCCCATCGCGAACGCCTCGTCCACCACGGGCTTGAGCGGAATCTCCTTGCCGCCGCGGAACTGCCCGTCGGCGGTGATGACTTCAGTAGCGCCGGCGTCGATGATGCGCTCCTGCAGCGACTTGGCGGAAAAGCCGCCGAATACCACCGAGTGCGTGGCGCCGATGCGGGCGCAGGCCTGCATCGCCACCACCACCTGGATCGACATCGGCATGTAGATCAGGACCCGATCGCCCATCTTCACGCCATGCGCCTTGAGCGCATTGGCCAGCTTGCACACCTCGTGGTACAGCGCCTTGTAGGTGATCTTGGTCACCTTGCCGTCGTCCGCCTCGAAGATGATCGCGATCTTGTCGGGCTGCGTCTTCAGGTGCCGGTCGAGGCAGTTGTAGGAGGCGTTCAGCTCGCCGTCGTAGAACCAGCGGAAGAACGGCGCCTTCGATTCATCCAGCACCTTGGTGAACGGCTTGTGCCAGAGCACATGCTCCTTCGCCAGGCGGCCCCAGAAGCCCTCGAAGTCGCGCTCGGCCTCGGCGCACAGTTTCCTGTAGCCCTCCATGCCGGAAATGTTGGCCTGCTTGACGAACTCGGCTGCGGGCGGGAACACCCGCGTCTCTTGCAGGACCGACTCGATGGTGGATGCCATTCCTCGTCTCCTCTCCGATGCCTTTCGCGCCACGATTCTTGTGCGCCGGACTTACACCGCGCTTACGCAAATAACGAAATTGAATCAAGCCTATGCTAGATTACGCGGCTTCCGCAACCCTGCCTTCGCCCCGATGAAAACCTCGCCGGACGAGCGCGCCCTGCGCCCGTTGAGACCGCTTCCCAACCTGATCTTCGCCAGCCGCTGGCTGCAGCTGCCGCTGTATCTGGGACTGATCATCGCCCAGGGCGTGTACGTGTGGCTGTTCTGGCAGGAGCTGTACTACCTGCTGCTGGCCGCGTTCGGCAATGGCGACGCCCTCAGTCATGTGCTCGACGCCGTCTCGGTCGAGGGCGTGGCGCGTCCGGACAAGCTGAACGAGACGGTCATCATGCTGGTGGTCCTCGGGCTGATCGACGTCGTCATGATCTCCAACCTGCTGATCATGGTGATCGTCGGCGGCTACGAGACCTTCGTCTCGCGTCTCGGACTGGAGAAGCACCCGGACCAGCCCGAGTGGCTGTCGCACGTGAACGCCTCGGTGCTCAAGGTGAAGCTCGCCACGGCGATCATCGGCATTTCCTCGATCCACCTGCTGAAGACGTTCATCAACGCCAGCGCCTACGACGAGAAGACCATCATCGCGCAGGTCAGCATCCACATCACCTTCGTGCTGTCGGCCATGGCCATCGCCGCGACCGATCGCATCATGCCCGTGGCGCCCACGCGCCAACACGGAGGGCACGCATGACGACCGTCAGGCAGGCCGACCTCGTGCAGAGCATCGCCGACGCGCTGCAGTTCATCTCCTACTACCATCCGGCCGACTACCTCCAGGCCCTCGGCCGCGCCTACGAGCGCGAGCAATCGCCGGCGGCGCGCGATGCCATCGCGCAGATCCTCACCAACTCGCGCCTGTGCGCAGAAGGCCATCGGCCGATCTGCCAGGACACCGGCATCGTCAACGTGTTCCTCAAGGTCGGCATGGACGTGCGCTTCGAGGGATTCAAGGGATCGCTCGCCGACGCCGTGAACGAGGGCGTGCGCCGCGCCTATAACCACCCGGACAACAAGCTGCGCGCCTCCGTGCTGGAAGACCCGCAGTTCGCCCGCCGCAACACGAAAGACAATACGCCAGCCGTCATCCACACCGAGATCGTCCCCGGTGCGACGCTCGCGGTCGACGTCGCGGCGAAAGGCGGCGGCTCGGAAGCCAAGGCCAAGTTCGCGATGCTCAACCCTTCGGATTCCGTGGTGGACTGGGTGCTCAAGACCGTGCCCACCATGGGCGCGGGCTGGTGCCCGCCGGGCATGCTCGGCATCGGCATCGGCGGCACCGCCGAGAAGGCGATGGTCATGGCGAAGGAAGCCCTGATGGCGCCGATCGACATGGCGGAGCTCAAGACGCGCGGGCCGCGCGACAAGTACGAGGAACTCCGGATCGAGCTCTACGACAGGGTGAACGCGCTCGGCATCGGCGCGCAGGGGCTCGGCGGCCTGTCCACCGTGCTCGACGTGAAGATCCTCTCCTACCCCACGCACGCGGCGAACAAGCCGATCGCGATGATTCCCAATTGCGCCGCCACGCGGCACGCGCATTTCGTGCTCGACGGCACGGGGCCGGCCGAATTCGAGGCGCCGTCGCTCGAGGACTGGCCCAAGGTCACCTGGTCGGCCGCCAAGGATGCGCGGCGCGTCAACCTCGACGCGCTGACGAAGGCCGAGGTCGCGCAATGGAAGCCGGGCGAGACGCTGCTCCTCTCCGGCAAGCTTCTCACGGGGCGCGACGCCGCGCACAAGCGCATCCAGGACATGCTCGAGAAGGGACAGAAGCTGCCGGTGGATTTCACCAACCGCGTGATCTATTACGTCGGCCCGGTGGATCCCGTGCGCGACGAGGTCGTGGGGCCAGCGGGCCCGACCACCGCCACGCGCATGGACAAGTTCGTGGAGACCATGCTCGGCAGGACCGGCCTGATCGCCATGGTCGGCAAGGGCGAGCGCGGCCAGGCGGCGATCGACGCGATCCGCAAGCACAAGGCGGCCTCGCTCATCGCCGTGGGCGGCGCCGCGTACCTCGTGGCGAAGGCGATCCGCAAGTCGAAGGTGCTCGCCTTCGAAGACCTCGGCATGGAGGCCATCTATGAATTCGAGGTGAAGGACATGCCGGTGACGGTCGCAGTAGACGCGAACGGCACGTCCGTGCACCAGAGCGGCCCCGCGGACTGGCAAAAGAAGATCGTCGAGCTGAAGATCCCGGTCAACGCGGCTTGAATAGGGCAGGCAAAGGGGGCGCATCGGCGCCGCTCACGCCCCCCACGATCCGCTGGCCAGCAGTCTGGGCCGTATTCGCGGGCGGCCTGGTCTGCGGCGCCTACATCGGCAAGGTGCCTCCCGCGCTCCCCGCGCAGCGTGCCGAGTTCGGCTTGACGCTCGTCGAGTCGGGCTTCATCGCCACCACGTTCAACCTCATCGGCCTCGCCGTCGGCATGTTCGTCGGGGTGCTGTGCGACCGTTTCGGGCACAAGCGACTCGGCCTCGCCGGCCTGGCGGTGATGTGCCTCGCCGGGCTCGCCGGCGCCGCCGCCTGGGATTACGCGAGCCTCCTGCTGTCGCGCTTTTTCGAAGGTGTCGGCTTCATCCTGTTCGCCGTCGCCGGCTCTGCGCTCATGGCCGCCTGCGCCGACGCACGCGAGCGGCCCAAGGTGATGGGCCTCTGGAGCGCGTACATGCCCTCCGGCGGCAGCCTGGCGATTCTCGTGGCGCCGCTGTTTCTTGCTGCGTGGGGCTGGCGCAGCATCTGGATCACCTTCTCCATCGCGGCGGCGCTGTGCTTCGTTCTCGTCTGGCGCATGGTGCCCACGCCCCGCTACGGCGGCGTCAGCTCCATGAAGCTCGCGCTCGAATCGCTGCGCCAGCCCGGCAGCATCGCCCTCGCGCTGCTGTTTGCGTTCTACGTCGCGCAGTGGACTTCCGTCATGATCTGGCTGCCCACCTTCCTGGTGGACGAGCGCGGGGCCGCGCCCGCGCTGGCGTCCTTCCTCACGGCGCTCATGGTGCTGGTGAACATTCCCGGGAACATCGGCGGCGGCTGGCTGATTGCGCGCGGCGTGCGGCGGGGCATGCTGATCCTCGCGGCCGCCGCGGTCATGGTCGTGACCGATGTGGCGATGCTCTCCAGCGCCCTGCCGGACGCATTGCGCTTCCTCGCGGTGCTGGTCTTCTCCTGCTGCGCCGGCGCGATTCCGGGGGCGATCTTCACGGGCGTGGTCGTGCACGCGAAGACCCCGCAGCACGTGGGCACGACCAACGGCATGGTGATGCAAACCTCGCAGGCCGGCCAGTTCCTTGGCCCGATCGTGCTCGCCTGGCTCGCGTCGCGTTTCGGCGGATGGGGCGCGTCCCTGTGGGCGATGCTCGCGTTCGCGGGTGCTTGCGCCTTGTGCGGCTACGCAGTCCTGCGTATCGAAGCGCGGCCGGCGCGCTAGAATTTCCGCCTCCGGAGGAAACCATGCGCCAAGTGCATATCTGCGAAGTCGGACCGCGCGACGGCCTGCAGAACGCCAAGCAGCTGATGCCCACCGAAACGAAGAAGGCGTGGATCAGCGCGCTGGCTGCCGCGGGGCTGGAGGAGATCGAGGTCGGGTCGTTCGT
This sequence comes from Burkholderiales bacterium, assembly GCA_035718125.1. Lineage (GTDB taxonomy): Bacteria > Pseudomonadota > Gammaproteobacteria > Burkholderiales > SG8-39 > JAABQT01. The sequence continues at coordinate 14,095 of DASTHP010000051.1, forward strand.
GCCGCCGAAGCTCATCCCCGCGATGGCCGACACCGCGGAAATCGTGAAGCATGCGATTGCCATCCCCGGCATCAAGGTGGTCGCCTTGGCACCCAACGTGAAAGGATTCGAGCGCGCGCGCGAGGCCGGCGCGCACAAGATCACCTTTCCCGTCTCCGCCTCGCACCAGCACAGCGTCTCCAACGTACGCATGACGCCCGACCAGATGGTCGAGGAAGTACGCAAGGCCGCGCAGCTGCGAACCGGCAAAGGTCCCGAGATCGAAGGCGCGGTCTCCACGGCCTTCGGCTGCACGATGCAGGGCGCCGTGCCGGAGGACGACGTGGTGCGCATCGCGGTCAAGCTCGCCGAGTTCTGCGATTGCGTGGCGCTCGCCGACACGGTGGGCTACGCCAATCCCGCGCAGGTGAAGCGCGTGTTCCGCCGGGTCAGGCAGGAAATCGGCGACAAGCTCGAAGGCGCGCACTTCCACAATACGCGCGGCCTCGGCCTCGCCAACGCGCTCGCGGCTTACGAGGAAGGCGTGCGCGCCTTCGACTCCTCGATGGGCGGCCTCGGCGGCTGCCCGTTCGCGCCCGGGGCGAGCGGCAACGTCATCACCGAGGACCTGGTGTTCATGTTCGATAGCATGGGTGTCGCCACCGGCATCGATTTCGGCAAGCTTCTCGCTGCGCGCCAGATCATGGTGAGCGGCGTGCCCGACGAGCCGCTCTACGGCCACATGGCGCTCGCCGGATTGCCCAAGGGGTTCCGTGCCGCCGCCTAGGTACAGGCGGCGCTGCGACGCCACTTGCGCCCGCCGTACCCCCCGGTGACCGTGTCCACGCTCCCGCTCGAAGGGATCCGGGTCGTCGAGTTTTCGCACATGGTGATGGGGCCGTCCTGCGGCCTCATCCTCGCCGACCTCGGCGCCGAGGTGATCAAGGTCGAGCCCCTGGAAGGCGACAATACGCGCCGCCTGACGGGCGCGGGCGCCGGCTTCTACGCCATCTTCAACCGCAACAAGAAGAGCCTCGCGCTGGACCTCAAGCGCGCCGAAGGCCGCGCGATCGTGCAAAAGCTCGCCGACTCCGCGGACGTCGTCACGGAAAACTTCCGTCCCGGCGCGCTGGAGAAGATGGGCCTGGGCTACGAGGCGCTGTCCGCGCGCAATCCGCGCCTCGTCTACTGCACGCTGAAGGGCTTTCTCTCCGGGCCCTACGAGCACCGCCCCGCGCTCGACGAGGTCGTGCAGATGATGGGCGGCCTTGCCTATATGACCGGCCTGCCCGACCGCCCTTTGCGCGTCGGCTCCTCGGTCAACGACATCATGGGCGGCATGTTCGCCGCCATCGGCATCCTTGCCGCGCTGCGCGAGCGCGACCGGACCGGCAAAGGCCAGCTGGTGCGCAGCGCGCTCTACGAGAACACCGTGTTCCTCGTCGCACAGCACATGGCGCAGCTCGCCATCACCGGCGAGGAGCCGCCGCCGATGGCGGTGAAGAAGCCCGCCTGGGGCGTCTACGACATCTTCCCGACGAAGGAAGGCGACCGCCTGTTCGTCGGCGTGGTCACCGACACGCAGTGGGAGGTGTTCTGCCGCGAATTCGGCGCGGCCGAGCTTGCGGCAGACGCGCGCCTGCGCACCAACGGCCAGCGCGTGCAGGAGCGCAGCTGGCTGCTGCCGCGCCTGGAGGACATCTTCAGGCACTACGGCAAGGCCGAGCTTGCGCAGAAGCTCGAGGCGATCGGTCTGCCTTACGCGCCGATCACGCGCCCGCGCGACCTGTTCGACGACCCGCACCTCAACGCCGGCGGCATGATCGAGACGAAGGATCCGCGCGGCACGACGTTCAAGGTGCCGGCCCTGCCGCTCGAGCTCGGCGGCGAGCGCCTGGCGCTGCGCAGCCAGCCCCCGGTGGTTTCGGAGAATGCGCGCGAGCTGCTGGCATCCCTCGGTTTCGCGCCGGCGCGCATCGACGAGCTGTTCGCCGCCCGGATCGTCGCCGCGCCGCAATGACGGTGCTGCGCGCCCGCTGCTGCATCGCCGGCGGCGGTCCCGCCGGTATGATGCTGGGCTACCTGCTCGCGCGCGCGGGCGTCGATACGGTCGTGCTCGAGAAGCACGCCGACTTCCTGCGCGATTTCCGCGGCGACACCGTGCATCCCTCGACGCTCGAAGTGATGCACGAGCTCGGCCTGCTCGAAGAGTTCCTGCAGCGGCCGCACCAGAAGCTCTCGCGCATCGAGGGCCAGGTGGGCGGCCAGCCGATCGTCATGGCCGACTTCGCGCACCTGCCGGTGCGCTGTCCCTTCATCGCCTTCATGCCGCAGTGGGATTTTCTCGACTTCCTGGCGCAGCACGGCAGGCGACTGCCGCAGTTCCGGCTGCTCATGCAGGCGGAAGCCACCGGGCTGATCGAAGAGGCGGGCCGTGTCGTGGGGGTGCGCGGGACGACACCCGCGGGCCCGCTCGAAGTGCGCGCGCCGCTCACCGTCGCGGCGGACGGACGCCACTCGCAGTTGCGCGAGCAGGCCGGCCTCGAGGTCGAGGAATTCGGTGCGCCGATGGACGTGCTCTGGATGCGCTTGTCCAAGCGCGCCACCGATGCATCGAGCGCGCTCGGGCGCATCAACCAGGGCCGGGTCTTCGTCACGCTCGACCGCGGCGACTACTGGCAATGCGCCTACGTGATCGCCAAGGGCGGCTACGACGAGCTGCGCAGGGGAAGCTTCGATGTCCTGCGGGCCGGCATCGTCGCCGTAGCGCCCTTCCTCGCCGACCGCGTGGCCGAGCTGCGCGGCTGGGACGACGTCAAGCTCCTCGCCGTCCAGGTGAATCGGCTGCAGCGCTGGCACCGGCCGGGACTGCTTTGCATCGGCGACGCCGCGCACGCCATGTCGCCCATCGGCGGCGTGGGCATCAACCTCGCGATTCAGGACGCGGTTGCGGCTGCGAACCTGCTGGCGCGGCCTCTGCTGCGAGGCACGCCGACCGAGGACGAGCTTGCCGCAGTGCAGCGCCGGCGTGACTTTCCGACTCGCATGACACAGCGCATGCAGCTCTTCCTGCAAAGGAACGTGATCGGCCGCGTGCTGGCGAGCGGCACGACCCCCGGCATCGCATGGCCGATCAGGCTGCTGCAGCGCTTTCCGATGCTGCGGCGCATTCCCGCGCGGCTCATCGGCATGGGGTTCCGGCCGGAGCACGTGCGCCACTGAAGGTGGAATACATTACGGGGCGCCCTGTTTGCCCGGGTGCACGACCACCAACCAAGGAGACAGGACAATGAGAGCAAGCATCATGCTGGCGGGCGTCGCGCTCGCTACGTTCGCAGCCGCCGCGCAGGCCCAGGACCGCCGCCCCGAGTACGGTCCGTCCGTCACCATTACTGCCGCCAAGAAGATCGCCGCCGGCACGCTCGCCGAATGTGCGAAGAACAGCTGGAACGTCGCGGTGGCGGTCGTGGACACGCATGGCTTCCTCGTCTACTTCGAGCGCATGGAGAATACGCAGACCGCGAGCATGGACATCGCCGTCGGCAAGGCGCGCACGGCCGCGACATACCGGCGCACCACGCGGGTATTCATGGATGCGATCAACAAGGGGCCCGCCACCGCGACGCTGCCCAACGTGATGGCCTCGCCGGGCGGCGTGCCGATCTTCGCCGACGGCAAGGTGATCGGCGCGGTCGGCGTGAGCGGCGTGACCGGCGATCAGGATGAGCAGTGCGCGAAGGCAGGCCTGTCCGGCATGTAGGCGCGGCGCCGCTGGCAACCGACGGGGCCTCGCGGCCCCGTTTTCATTTCAGGAGGGCGTCGATTCCGGCTTGCGCGATCTGCTCGTCTTCGTGCGACTGGACGCCCGAGACGCCGACGCCGCCCACGCAGGCGCCGTCGACCAGGATCGGCAGACCGCCCTGCACGGGCAGGATGCCTGGCATCTTCAGCATTGCGGTGCGACCTTCCTTGATCCGCTGTTCCCACATGCCGCTCGGGCGGCGTGAAAGCGCGGCCGTGCGCGCCTTCTCCACGGCGATGCCGGCGCTCGCCGGCGTCGCGCCGTCCATGCGGACGAAATGCAGGAGGTGCCCGCCGTCATCGAGGATCGCGACGGCGACGATCCACTTGTTGCGCCGGGCTTCCGCCAGCGCGGCAGCGGCGAGCTTCTCGCAGTCCGCGAGCGTCAGCTCCGGACGCGTCTTCATTGCAGCGCGTGGCGGATCTGCTCGAGCGCGCCCGGATCCTCGATGGTGGTGAGGTCGCCCGGATCGCGCTTCTCGGCGAGCGCCTGGATCGAGCGCCGCAATACCTTGCCCGAGCGCGTCTTGGGCAGCAGGGTCACGAAGAACACGCGTCCCGGCCGGCCGATGGCGCCCAGCTGCTTGTCCACCGTCTGCATGACCTCGCCCTCCAGCTTCATGCGCGCTTCCTTCGAAGCAATGCTCGCCGCGTCCTTCACCACCGCGAAGGCCATCGGCAGCTGGCCCTTGAGCGGGTCGGCCACGCCCACCACCGCGCACTCGGCGATGCCGGGATGCATGTTGACGGCTTCCTCGATCTCGCGCGTGCCGAGGCGGTGCCCGGCGACGTTGATGACGTCGTCCGTCCTGCCGAGGATGAAGTAGTAGCCGTCCTTGTCGCGGATGCCCCAGTCGAACGTGGTGTAGACGAGCTTCGTGGTGAACGTGGAGAAATAAGTCTTCACGAAGCGCTCGTCATCGCCCCAGATGGTGGTCATGCAGCCGGGCGGCAGCGGCGGCTCGATCACCACCACCGCCTTCTCGTCCGCGCCCGCCTCGCTCGCGTCGGCTTCCCGCAGCAGCTTCAGGTCATAGCCGTATGCCGGGAACGAGGGGCTGCCGAACTTGATCGGCGTGCGCTCGATGCCGGGCATGGACGTCAGCACCGGCCAGCCGGTCTCGGTCTGCCAGTAGTGGTCGATCACCGGCTTGCCCAGGCCTTGCGCGATCCACGCGTGCGTCGGCTCGTCCAACGGCTCGCCGGCGAGGAACAGGTGCTTGAGCGAGGACAGGTCGTACTTCTTCAGCCATGCCGGGTCGCTCTTCTTGAGCACGCGGATCGCCGTGGGCGCGGAGAACATGACCGCCACCTTGTGGTCCTGCACGATCTTCCACCAGACGCCGGGGTCCGGCCGCACCGGCACGCCCTCGTAGATGATGCTGGTCATGCCCGCGATCAGCGGGCCGTAGATGATGTACGAGTGCCCCACCGCCCAGCCGATGTCGGAAGTGGTGAAGATCGTCTCGCCGGGCTCGCCGCAGTAGATGTAGGCCATGGAGGAGGCCATCGCCACCGCGTGCCCGCCCACATCGCGCTGCACGCCCTTGGGCTTGCCGGTGGTGCCCGAGGTGTAGAGGATGTAGGACGGCTCGCTCGATTCGAGCCAGGTACAGGGCACCTGCGCGCCCATGTGCTTCGCCGCGAGTTCAGACCAGTCGACGTCGCGCCCGGCCACCACCGGCATGTTCGGGTCGATGCCCCGACGGTAGACCAGCACGTGCTGCGGCGGCGACTGCGACAGGCGGATCGATTCGTCCACCAGCGGCTTGTACAGGATGGGCTTGCCCATGCGGCTGCCGCCGTCGGCGGTGACCATCAGTTTCGGGCGCGCGTCGTCGATGCGCGCCGCGAGGCTCGCGGCGGCAAAGCCGCCGAACACCACCGAATGCACCGCGCCGATGCGCGCACAGGCGAGGATCGCGAACACCGCTTCCGGCATGTTGGGCATGTAGATGATGACGCGGTCGCCCCGGCCGACGCCGAGCGTGCGCATCATCGCCGCCACGCGCTGCACTTCCGCATGCATCTGGCGGTAGGTGCAGGTTTCTACGCGGTCCACTTCGGTGGAAATCCACACCAGCGCCTTCTGCTCCCCGCGCTGCGCCAGGTGGCGGTCCACCGCGTTGTGGCACAGGTTGGTTTCACCGCCAACGAACCACTTGGCGAAAGGCGGGCGCGAATAGTCGAGCACCTTGCCGAAGGGCTTGTGCCAGTGAATGCGCTTGGCCTCCTCCGCCCAGAACGCCTCGCGGTCCTGGATCGAGCGCCGATGAAATTCCCGGTAGGTGGTCATGCGTTCAGATCCACCACGATGCGGCGGGTCACCTTTGCATTGATGAAATCGTCGAACACTTTGGGCAGGTCGGCGAACGGCACCGTGCGCGCCATCTCCTTGAGCATCGGCGGGCGCATGTCGGTGGCGAGGCGCTGCCAGACCTGGCGCTCGAGCTCGGGCGAAGGCGCATCGGTCGAGTTGACGCCGAGCAGGCTCACCCCGCGAAGGATGAGCGGCATCACCGTGCCCGTGAGGTTCGGGCTCGCGGCCAGGCCGATGCAGGCAATCACGCCGTTCACCTTCGTCGTGCTCGCCATCCACGCGAGCACTTCGCCGCCGAGGTTGTCCACCCCGCCCCCCCAGAGCGCCTTGTCGAGCGGCCGGATCTTGGCGAGGTCGAGGCTCTGGCGCAGCAGGATCTCCTTCGCGCCCAGCTTCTTCAGCCAATCGGACTCGGATTCCTTGCCGGTGAGCGCAGTGACCGCGTAGCCGAGCTTGGCCAGCGCCGCGAGCGCGACGGAGCCCACGCCGCCCGTTGCACCGTTGACGACGACGGGGCCGTTGGCGGGCTTGAGGCCGTTGTGCTCCATCTTCACGATGGCGAGCCCCGCCGTGTAGCCCGCGGTGCCGTAGGCCATCGCGTCCCACGGCGTCATGCCCTTGGGCAGCTTCACCGCCCAGTCCGCGGGAATGCGCGCGTACTCGGCATAGCCGCCGTGGTGCTTCACGCCGATCAGGTGCCCCACGGCGAGGATCGCGTCGCCCTTGGCGAAACGCGCATCCTCCGAGGACACCACGGTGCCCGCGAGATCGATGCCGCCGATGCAAGAGGGCCGCAGGAGGATCCGGCCCTTGCCGGTGGCGGCGAGCGCGTCCTTGTAGTTCACGTCCGAGTAGGCGACACGCACCACCAGCTCGCCCGGGTCAAGCTCGTCGAGCGTGCAGTCGACGAACTCGGCGCGAATCTTCCTATCGACTTCCGTCAGCTTGTAGGCTCTGAACTTCTCCACTCGCCCTCCTCCGTTCGCTCGCCAGGTAATGCGCCGACTGCATCTCGTGCAGGCGGCTCACGGTGCGCTGGAACTCCGCGCTGTGCTCGCCTTCGGTGAACAGCCCCTCGGGCTGCGCTGCCGCCCCGACCACGAGCTTCACCCGGTCATCGTAAAACACATCCACCAGCCACGTGAAGCGCCGTGCCGCATCCGCGGCCTTGGGAGACATTCTCGGTACGCCCGAGAGGATCACCGTGTGAAAGCGCTTTGCCAGGTCCACGTAGTCGGTGTAGGAGCGCGGCCCGGCGCACAGCGCCTGGAAATCGAACCACACGAGCCCGCCGGCGCGCCGTCGATAAGGGATCTTTCGGCCTTCCACGTCGAGCGGCTGCTTCTCCTCCTCGACGTCCTTCAGCTCGCCGAAGATGCGCTCGAGCTCGCCTTCGGCGCCGTTGCCGGCATGGTAGACCTTGAGCCGCTCCATCTTCAGGCGCCGGTAGTCGGTGCCGTTGTCGACTTCCAGGATGTCGAGCCGGTCCTTCAGCAGCGCAATCGTGGGGAGGAATCGTTCGCGCTGCAGCCCGTTCGGATAGAGCTGATCGGGATGGTAGTTGCTCGTCATGACGAAGGCCACGCCGCGGCTCATCACCTGCGCGAGATACCTGCCGAGGATCATGGCGTCGGCGATGTCGGAGACGTGGAACTCGTCGAAGCAGATGAGGCGATGGCGCCGCGCGGTGCGCTCGGCGACCGCGGCGATCGGGTCCTCGGTGCCCTTGAGGCTCTCCAGTTCGCGATGGATCTCGCGCATGAAGTGGTGGAAGTGCACCCGGCGCTTGCGCACCAGCGGCACGCAAAGGAAGAACGCGTCCATCAGGAAGCTCTTGCCGCGTCCCACCGAGCCCCACAGGTAGACCCCCTTGGGCAGGGGCGGCTTCACCAGCAGGCGCCGCAGGGCGCTGGAGCGACGCGCCTTGTAGGCGCTCCACTCCTCGTACAGGCGCTGCAAGCGGTCCACGGCGCGGCGCTGCGAGGGATCGGCGACGAAACCCCGCCGCGCAAGGCTCTGCTCGTAGAGCTCGAGAACGCCGCCGCTCAATCGGCGTGCTTCATATGTTCAGGGCGCGCTTGTCCACCGCGAGCGCGGCGTCCTTCATCGCCTCCGAGAGCGACGGGTGCGCATGGCAGATCATGCCGATGTCCTCGGCTGAACCGCGGAACTGCATCGCCACCACGGCCTCGGCAATCAGCTCGCCGGCGAAGGGGCCCATGACGTGCACGCCGAGGATCTCGTCGGTCTTCGCGTCGGCGAGGAACTTGACCAGGCCCGAGGGATCGCCCATCGCGCGAGCGCGCGCGTTCGCGGAGAACGGGAACGTGCCCGCGCGGTACTCGAGCCCCTCGGCCTTCAACTGCTGCTCGGTCTTGCCGACCCAGGCAATCTCCGGCGTGGTGTAGATCACCCAGGGCACCAGGTTGAAGTCCACGTGCGGCTTCTTGCCGGCAATGCGCTCGGCCACTGCCACGCCCTCTTCCTCGGCCTTGTGCGCAAGCATCGGCCCGCGCACCACGTCGCCGATCGCCCAGACGTTGGCGAGGTTGGTCCGGCAATCCCCGTCCACCGCCACGAAGCCGCGCTCGTCGAGCTGCAGGCCGACCTTCTCGGCGCCCAGGCCTGTGGTATTCGGAACCCGGCCGATGGAAATGACCAGTCGATCGCATTCAAAGCTTTTGGATGAACTATCTTCTCCAATATACTGAACAGTCACACTTTTCTTTGACTTATCCACCTTCGAGATCTTGACGCCGAGCTCGATGGCGAGGCCCTGCTTGGCAAAGAGCTTCGCCGCCTCCTTCGCAATCTGCTCGTCGGCTGCGCCGAGGAATGCGGGGAGCGCCTCGAGGATCGTGACCTGGGCGCCAAGCCGGCGCCACACGCTCCCCAGCTCGAGCCCTACGACGCCCGCGCCGACGATGCCCAGGCGCCTTGGTACCTCGGGCAACGCGAGCGCGCCCGTGTTGCTGAGGATGCGATCTTCGTCGAAGTCCGCTCCCGCCAGCGCGCGCGGACTGGATCCCGTGGCGACGATGACGTGCCTGCCCAGCAGGGACTCGCCGCCGGCCGAGATCTCATAGCCCCCGGCCCCCGCCTTCACGAAGCTGCCGCGGCCGTGGAAGAAGGCGATCTTGTTCTTGCGGAACAGGTAGGCGATGCCATCGTTGCTCGACTTGACCACCTTGTCCTTGTGCCGGTGCAGCTGCGCGAGGTCGAGCTCGAGGCCGGTGACCTTGACGCCGTGCTGGGCCAGGCCGTGTCCGGCCAGCTCGTAGTTCTCGGAGGACTGCAGCACCGCCTTGGAGGGGATGCAGCCCACGTTGGTGCAGGTGCCGCCGAGTGCGGGCTTGCCGTCGGCGCCGCGCCAGTCGTCCACGCACGCGACCTTGAGCCCGAGCTGCGCCGCGCGGATGGCGCCGATGTAGCCGCCCGGCCCGCCGCCGATCACCACCACGTCGAAGGACTGGGCCATCTCAGATCTCCAGGATCAGGCGCGCCGGATCCTCCAGGGCTTCCTTGATGGCGACCAGGAACAGCACCGCCTCGCGCCCGTCGATGATGCGGTGGTCGTAGGACAGCGCGAGGTAGTTCATCGGCCGCACCACCACCTGGCCGTTCTCCACGACCGCGCGGTCCTTGGTCGCGTGCACGCCGAGGATCGCCGACTGCGGCGGATTGATGATCGGCGTGGAGAGCATCGAGCCGAACACGCCGCCGTTGGAGATCGAGAACGTGCCGCCGGCGAGGTCCTCGATGGCGAGCTTGCCGTCGCGCGCCTTGACGCCGAACTCGGCGATCTTCTTCTCGATGTCGGCGAAGCTCATCTGGTCGACGTTGCGCAGGATCGGCACCACCAGGCCGCGCGGCGAGCCGACCGCGATGCCGATGTCGAAGTAGCCGTGGTAGACGATGTCGTTGCCGTCCACCGAGGCGTTGAGCACCGGGTACTTCTTCAGCGCGGCGACCGCGGCCTTCACGAAGAAGCTCATGAAGCCGATCTTGACGCCGTGCTCCTTCTCGAACTTGTCCTGGAAGCGCTTGCGCATCTCCATCACCGGGGCCATGTTGACCTCGTTGAAGGTGGTCAGGATCGC